>JAEZTD010000066.1 GCA_023443705.1 Bacillota bacterium
GCCCCGAAAAACGACCGCGGGCTTACGCTTTTCAATTCCGTCCGATTCTGGTAGAATCAGTATGGTACTTCGGTTTGTATCCGAGGCGTTCGGGCGCAGGCCGGTCATAGCAGGAGGAAATTACGCATGAAGACAAAATTCGGCATCCTGGGGTGCGGCGGCATTGCCAAGCGCTTTGCCCGGGCGCTGCAGCTTTCCGGGGGCGGCGAACTGTACGCCGCGGCGGCGCGGGACGAGGCCCGCGCGCAGGCTTTGATCGGGCAGTTCGGCGGTGAGAAAGCCTACGGCAGTTATCTCGACCTCATCCGGGATGAAAACGTGGAAATCGTCTATATCTCTCTCGTACATAACCTGCACTACGAAGCGGCAAAGCTCTGCGTCGAGCACGGAAAGGCCGTTCTGTGCGAAAAGCCGTTCTTCATCACGGAGCGGGAGGCGGCCGAACTTGCGGCGCTCGCCAAGGAAAAGGGCGTACTGGTCATGGAAGCGATGTGGACCCGGTGCCTCCCAGCCTTCAAAAAGGCAAAGGAGTGGGCGCAGGGCGGCGCCATCGGGCAGATCCGGCTGATTGACGCCGCGTTCTGCTTCAATCTGCCGTTCGATCCGGAGCACCGCCTGTACAACCCCGAAACCGCGGGCGGCGCACTGCTGGATGCGGGCGTCTACCCCTATCAGTTCGCCGCCGGGATTGTGGGGCAAGCGCCGACGGACGTCCGGGCCGTGGTTCAGAAAGCCCCGACGGGCGTAGACGAGACAGTTGTGATGGCGCTTCGCTTTGACAACGGGGCGCTGGCCTCCGCCATTGCGTCCGTCGGCGTAAAGGCCGACGGCACCGCGCGCATCTACGGCACGAAGGGTTCCATCAAGGTTTATGATTTCCTCCGCACAAGGGAATGCGCACTGCTCGACGAAAAGGGCGAGGTGGTCGACCGCTTCACGGACGATCAGGAAGAGGGCTTCGTACACGAAATCGATCACGTGACCGATCTCTACCGAACCGGACAAACCGAAAGCCCGCTGATCCCCATGTCGAACAGCATCGATTTTGCCCGGGCGGCCGACCTGATCCGGGCCCAATGCGGCCTGTAACCGGAAGGAGCACGAATTTTCATGGAACCAAAGATCCAAAACCCGGGCGACTCCAACCGCATCACCCGGGAATACCTGGATTCGCTGCGGCTTGAAATGCGGCACCTGGACAATGTGCTGCCGTCCACAGACCTCACGCTGTACGGCCGCGCCTTCGGCACACCGGTGATGACGGCGGCCTTTTCCCACCTTGCGGCCTTCCATTTTCACGACGATGGGATGGCGGAAGTCGCCCGTGCCGCGCAGGCGGAAAACGCGGTGAACTGGGCGGGCATGGGCAACGAAGAGGAGCTTGAGCGCATCGTCGCGACTGGCGCGGCCACTGTCAAGATCATCAAGCCCTACCGGGACAACGAGCGCATCTTCCGAAAGATCGACTACGCCCGGCGCGCCGGCGCGATCGCCGTCGGCATGGACATCGACCACAGCTTCGACCGGGCCGGAAACTACGACAAGGTCTTTGACGACGAGATGCGCCCGAAGACTGTTTCAGACCTCAAGGCCTTCGTCGCGGCGGCAGGCGAAACGCCCTTCGTCGTGAAGGGCGTGCTCAGCGTGCGGGACGCGGAGAAGTGCCTGGAGGCGGGTGTCCGGGGCATCGTGGTCTCCCACCACCACGGCATCATGGAGTACGCCGTTCCGCCGCTCATGATCCTGCCTCGAATCGCCGAGGCCGTGGGCGGAAAAATGCCAATCTTCGTCGACTGCGGCATCGCCACCGGCTACGACGCGTTCAAGGCGCTGGCGCTGGGCGCGACCGCCGTCTGCGTCGGGCGCGCGGTGCTGGGCCCGCTGAAAGAGTCGGGCGCGGAGGGCGCCGCGAAATACATCCGGCAGATGACCCGGGAACTCGCGGGCGTCATGGCGCGGACGGGGTGCGCGGATCTTTCTTCCATCGACCGCTCGGTGATCTGGGGCGGGTAATCCCGGCGGCCCCGGTCGAACATTCTGCAGGCCTCCCTGAGGAAGCGATCCACGCCGATGCCGTTGCCATAATGGCAAATGGCCGTCGGACACAATCCCCGCCGTCGTCCAGCTGGCGCGGTTCTCCGCTTGCCAAACATATTGCTCTCACGCAAGAACAGCCCCGGAAGCGTCATCCGCTTTCGGGGTTTTTTGCAAATGAAAACAGGTACCGCAAACGTGTCCGGAAAATATAAAAAAGCCCTGAAACCCAATGGTTTCAAGGCTCAAGGCATCAAAAAACCCTGCGGGTTTTTCGCTGCGAAAGAGAAATCCTGTGTGCGCCTGAAATCCTCACGGATTTCCCGTGCGGCGCACTGACCAAAGGTATGGATAGCGCCACCAATTTGCGTACTGGTGGCGCTATCCCGTTCCTGGCGTACACGCCGCCGGGAACGATTGAAACCCTACCGAGTCTTTGTTGATGGTCTGAGCCCTGAAACCCAATGGTTTCAAGGCTTTTCTTCTGGCTTCCTGCGCGCGCTTTAATACAATGGACGGGAAAGCGGGATCCACGGGTATCAAAAGGATGTATTTACTGTGCATAGAGGTTGTATGCATTGCATGGCTGCGAAACACAACTGCTTGTTGTGTTCTATAGAAAGTTCTCAACCCATGATGCTTTTCAATCATCACCGAATGCCAGTTTCGCCTCCTTACATAAGTATTGCTCAAAGATTCCGTCTCGAAGAATACCGAATACGCCGGTTGACCCATTCGTGAAGATACTCGGCTACCGGAAATACCAGACCACGGCCACCATCTATCTCCACCTCAAGGGCTTCACTTATAGATATTCGGAATAATCTCTTGATTATTTCGACATTTTTCAATATAATGTGCAGTATGTTTGGGTTAAGAGGCGGTCCGCCTGGCTGGTGATTGCCGTCGGTGTAACGGTCTGATGGTTAAACCTTCTTCAGATGGAGATGGGGTGTCAATAGCGTTCTGAAAATGCCGAAAAATGGCGGTGAAAAAGTGTAAGAAAATGGCGGTCAGCGTACAGGCAGCCAAGGTTACATTCGAGGTAAAAACGGCTTATGAGGGCTCGAACAGAGCGT
>JAEZTD010000078.1 GCA_023443705.1 Bacillota bacterium
ATATCGCCGCGCGGGTGGAGATGCCCAGTTGCAAGCCGCTATACTTGCGGGAAGCCGCGGCGATCATCGCGACGTAGGCGCGCACCTCGCGGGAGGCGTAAACCGTGCCCACCGCGCGCTGCAGCGAAAGGATGTCCTTGGAGGTACAGATGGGACGCAGCTCTTCCATCGGCTTCGCGTTGCCCGAGAAGCGGTCGAGGATGTCCATCTCCTCGTCCTGGGAGGGGTAGCCGATGGCCACGCGCATGAAAAAACGGTCCAGCTGCGCTTCCGGCAGCGGGTAGGTGCCGACAAAGTCCACCGGGTTCTGTGTCGCCAGCACGATGAAGGGGCTAGGCATGCGGTAGGTGGTGCCGTCCACCGTCACCTGTCCCTCTTCCATGACCTCGAGCAGCGACGACTGGGTTTTCGGCGAGGTGCGGTTGATTTCGTCCGCCAGCACGATCTGGCTCATGACCAGGCCGGAGCGGTATTCCATTTCACCGGTTTTAAAATTGACCATTGAAAAGCCCGTAATGTCGGAAGGCGTGATGTCCGGCGTAAACTGGATGCGCTTGAAGCTGAGGTCGAGTGACCTCGCCAGCGCCGACGCCAGCGTGGTCTTGCCCACGCCGGGGACGTCCTCGATCAGCACGTGGCCCTGGCAGATCAGCGAGATCAGCAGAAGGTCCACGACCTCCCGCTTGCCTACGATCACCTTGCCTACGTTGTCCTCCAGCAGTTTCGCCATCGTTTGAGCAGCCTGCATACCGCGCGTTTCTCCTGTATTCAAAGATTTGACTCCTGTTGTTTAGACGGAATCGAGTTCCCGAACAGTATACTCCATGTTTCTGCGCATTGACAAGCAAAGGCACCAATTTACCACAAATTGTGCTTTTGCCGCATGCAGCCCGCCCGGATATGCTATAATGAAGCGATGAAACCTTCGGGGGTGTTTTCTTTGATCGCGGGGCTTGGCCTGGACATCTGTGAAATCGCGCGCATCCAAAAGGCGATGGAAAACCCGCGCTTTCTCCCGCGCGTGTTGACGGAGGGTGAGCGCGAGCGGGTCAGCAGCCGGGGCGCGAACACCGCCGCGGGCCTCTTCGCCGCCAAGGAAGCGGTGGCGAAGGCGCTGGGCAGCGGCTTTGACGGCTTCGGCCTTCAGGATGTGGAGATCCTGTGGGACGACGTCGGCCGTCCCCTCTGCCGCCTGACCGGCGGCGCGGCGGAGCGCCTGAAGCGGATCGGGGGCGACGGCGTCTTCGTCTCGATCACCCACGACGGGGGGGTCGCCGCCGCGGTGGCGGTGATTGAGGCCGGCGCCGCGATGAATTTTAAAAAAGTGTGACAGAATTTGCCGATTCCGTCCATTTTTTGGAACATTTCGGCGCCTGATTCGTCTCTCTATCAAGCGGCAAAACGCGGCATATGCTCTACTTAGGAGGAAACACCATGAGAAAATTTCTCTCGATCCTGACCATTCTGGCGCTCCTTTTCAGCCTTGCCGCCATACCCGCCGCGGCGGAGGAGACGGTCGCCTCTTCTTCGGTCATCACCGTAGACGGCGATTCCGAGGCGCTCCTTGACAACATTCGCCGTGCGGCGGACACCCTGAACGGCCTTCTCGTCGCCTATGGCGAAACCTTTTCCTTCAACGATGCGGTGGGCCCGCGCACTGCGGAGAACGGCTACAAAAAAGCCGAAAACGGCCGAAATACCAAAGTGCTGGGCGGCGGCGTGTCCCAGGTCGCCTCGGCGCTGTACCTGGCGCTGGAAGGACTCGGCGGCATAGAATACCTCGAGAAGGAGACCTACGGCGACAATTTCACCGGCAGTTACGTGTTCTCCGGCGACGAGGCCATCCTGACCGACTACGCCAAGGGCATTGACTTTAGCTTTGCCAACGGCCATGACACCTTCCGGATCAACATGGCGCTGGACGGCGAGGACCTCACCTGCGAGCTCGTCACCGGCATAGAATATAACCCGGAGGAGTCGCTGGACGCGGAGGACGACGATTTTTCCGACTACTTCTCGGACGATTCCTCCGACCCGGAGGAGGCCTCCTGGGAGGATGAGGACGCCGGCGACGAAGCGTTCACCGACGATTCGGAGGATTCGGGCGATCAGAAAAACGTGCTGGGCAGCGCCACCATTAACGTAAGCGGCAATTCGGCCCTCATAAACAACATCGGCCTCGCCTGCGAGGCGATCGGCGGCGTCACGCTCGAGCCGGGCGAAACCTTCTCCTTTAACGATGTCGTCGGCGAGCGCAGCGATTCAAACGGCTATCAAAACGCGGTGAACGGCCGCGGCGCGAAGGTGGTTGGCGGCGGCGTCGCCCAGGTGGCCAGCGCGCTCTGGCTCGCGGCCAAGGACGCGGACAGCATCACCGTCACCAAAGTATCCACCTACGGCGAAAAGTACAACCAGTCCTACGTGGACGACCCGGACGACGCCATCCTGACCGACTACAACGCAAACATCGACTTCTGCTTTCGCTACGACGGGTCCGCTCGGCTGACGATCCTCGCGGAGCTGCAGGACGGTGAGAGCATCATGGTAACGCTGCTGGAAGGCTGATTCCATCCCCGGGCTCAGGAACAAAAAGGCATCCAGAACGTCTATTGTACGTAACCGGAGCGCATCAGACAGGATCGCAAGGAGGGCTCATCGCATGAAGAGAATACTGGCGCTCATGATGGCGCTGATGCTTGCATCCGGCGTGATGATCGCGCCGGGCGCGTCGGCCGACACCTTCGCTTCGGCGGAGACCCCGCTGGATTACGCCTCCAGCGCTCAATTGAGCAACATTGAGCTGGCCGTCGCCGCCATTGACGGCACGTACCTGGGCTATGGCGATGTCTTCTCGTTCAACGACATCGTGGGCAGCCGCACTTCGAAGCGCGGCTACAAGTCGGCGGTGAACGGCCGCGGCGTCAAGGCGATGGGCGGCGGCGTCGCCCAAGTGGCAACCACGCTGTATCTGGCGCTCAAGCAGCTGGACGGCATCGACTACATCGAAAAGCGCGTCTACGGCAGCCGCTACGCCGGGGGCTATGTCTCCTCGGGCAACGACGCCATCATGACCGATTCCGACGAGAACCTGGATTTCGTCTTCCAGAACAATTACGACGATCTCTACATCAACGTATGGACGACCGACTCCACCGTCGAATGCACACTTTCTTCCTATAGCGGGGACGGCGGCTGGGGCGACAGCATCGCGTCCTCCACGATCTGGCTGTATGGCTCCAACGCGCTGATGCACAACATAGAGTTGGCCGCAGGCTCCGTCTACGACACGATTCTTGAGAGCGGCGACACCTTCTCCTTCAACGACGTGGTCGGCCCCCGCACCACCGATTACGGCTACCAAAGCGCCATCAACGGCCGCGGCGCGAACGTGGTGGGCGGCGGCGTCGCCCAGGTGGCCAGCGCCATATGGCTCGCCGTCAAGGATTTGGACAGCGTGACCGTCACCGAGAAGTCCACCTACGGCAGCCGGTACAACCAGTCCTACGTGGACGACCCCAACGACGCGATTTTGACCGACTACAACAGCGGCACCGACTTCTGCTTCACCTACGACGGGTTCGGCGAGCTGTCGATCTATACCTCCGTGTCCGGCGACACGCTTACCTGCGAAATCTACGAGAATTAGGGGACGGCCGATGTTCATTGCTTCCGATTGGGTCGACTACGAGGTCCTGGACGCCGGCGACGGCGAAAAACTGGAGCGGTGGGGCGGCGTGACGCTCTGCCGCCCCGATCCGCAGGCGATCTGGCCGCGCCAGGCACCGGATCTGTGGCCACGGGCCGACGCCCGCTACCAACGCTCGAGCGGCGGCGGCGGCGCGTGGGATTTTAGCAAAACACTTCCCGAGCGCTGGGTCATCGGCTACGGTGACCTGCGCTTTTACGTGCGCCCCACCGGGTTCAAGCACACCGGCCTGTTCCCGGAGCAGGCGGTCAACTGGGATTGGATGGCCGGCCTCATCCGAGGCGCGGACCGCCCTGTAAAGGTTCTGAACCTGTTCGGCTACACCGGCGGCGCCACGATGGCCTGCTGCCGGGCGGGCGCCCACGTAACCCATGTGGACGCCGCCAAGGGCATGGTGCAGTGGGCGGGTGAAAACCGGAAGCTCTCAGACCTCGACGAGAGCCGCTCCCGCTGGATCGTGGACGACGCGCTGAAGTTTGTGGAGCGCGAGGCGCGGCGCGGCAACACCTATCAAGGCATTCTGATGGACCCGCCCTCCTACGGGCGCGGCCCCGGCGGAGAGGTCTGGAAACTGGAGGACGAACTGTTCGGGCTGGTTTCGGCCAGCGCAAAGCTGCTCGCCGACGACGCGGTGTTCTTCCTCATCAACAGCTACACCACCGGCCTTCAGCCCGCGGTGCTTTCAAACATGCTGCTCATGACCGTGGCGAAGGCAAAGGGCGGGCGCGTGACGGCGGACGAGGTGGGGCTGCCCATCGCCTCCGGCGGCGTGCTGCCCTGCGGCGCGTCGGGGCGCTGGCAGCCATGACGGCGTCGTTTTCAGCGGGCGGCCATGAAATCCGCGTTCTGTACCTGGACAACCACCTGCTGGCGGTGGAGAAACCGCCCAACATGCCCACCCAGGCGGACGACTCCCGGGATCTCGACCTTTTAACCGCCTGCAAGCGCTACATCGCGGCGGAATTCAATAAGCCCGGCGACGCGTACCTGGGCCTCGTGCATCGGCTGGACAGGCCCGCCGGCGGCGCGATGGTCTTTGCGCGCACGTCAAAGGCCGCCGCGCGGCTGACGGCGGCGTTTCAGGGCCGCGATCTCGGGAAGATCTACCGCGCCATCGTCCGGGGCGAAATGACGCAGTCGGGCGCGCTCACGGATTATCTCGCAAAAGGCGCGGACGGCATGGTGCGCGTGGCGTCCCCGGGCGATCCCGGCGCCAAAGAGGCTCGGCTCACGTACAAACCCATCATGTGTGCGGAGGGCTTGACGCTCGTCGAGGTTTCCCTCGAGACGGGCCGATCCCACCAGATCCGGGTGCAGCTTTCAAACGCGGGGTTCCCGCTGTGGGGCGACAACCGCTACGGCGGCGGCGCGCCGGGCCAGCAGTTGGCGCTCTGGTCCCACCGGCTAACCATCCCCCACCCCACGAGGCCGGAGCGGCTGACCTTTGT
>JAEZTD010000104.1 GCA_023443705.1 Bacillota bacterium
TCATTATCGGGCAACTCATAGCGCCGGGAAGCCGCAACAGCGGCTTCCCAGCGGATAAACAGCAACCGGAGGGCGACATGTGCGGCCGCAGGTTGCCCACACATCGTTGCGCGCAAGTCCGGCCGCGCGCCGAAAGGCGCGAAAGACTTGCACAAAAGAGACGGGTATCGCGCCGCGATACCCGGCGCCCAGAAGATCAGAAAAGTCCTCGTAAGGCTCTAATCGTTCCCGGCGGCGCGTACGCCGGAAACGCTTTTGCCCCACCAGTGTCGAACACTGGTGGGGCAAACAATTCCTCAAGTCAGCGAGCCGCCCGGAAATGCCTTGGCATTTCAGACGAGCGCAGTGCGCTTGCACAAATGAAAGATGCCCTGGCAGGTTTCATTTGCCTCAATAGACGTCCTTCCAATCCGCGATGTTGTCCTTGGTGAACAGGAAAGGATCGCCGACGATGGTGAAGGTGCCGCCGTCGCCTGCGTCCATGATCTCGCGCTCGCCCAGGCGGCCCGCGGCGATCTTCTCGCCCGCCGCGCCGGTGATCTCGCCCTTGACCATCGAAACCGCCGCGTAGGCCGCGCAGTAGCCTAGGTCAATGGGGTTCCACAGGAACATGCCTTCGCAGGTGCCGTCGGTGATGGCTTCCGCCATCTCGGAGGGCAGGCCCAGGCCGGTCAGTTTGATCTTGCCGGTGAGGCCGTTGTCCTTGATGCAGGTGGCCGCCGCCGCGACGCCCACGGTGGTGGGGGAGATGACGCCCTTCAGGTCCGGATAGGAGTTGATGAGGCCCTGCATCTCCTGGTAGGACTTGTCGGTCAGGTCGTCGCCGTACACGACGGTGACCAGTTCGATGTCCTTGTACTGGGGATCTTCGAGGGTCTTCTTCATGTACTCGATCCAGGTGTTCTGGTTGTCCATCGTGGCGCCCGCGGACAGGATGGCGATCTGGCCCGCGCCGCCGATCTGCCGGGCGATCTCCTCGATCTCAACGCGGCCGATGTTCTCGGCGACGGAGGGGGAGATGTCCAGGTCGCGGCCTTCGGCGTTGACCTTGGAGTCCCAGGAGATGACCTTGATGCCCTTTTCCTTGGCGCTCTGCAGCACGCTCACAACGCCCGCCGCGTCATTGGCGGAGATGGCGATGGCGTCCACGCCCTGCTGGATGTAGCCTTCGATGATCTGGATCTGGCCTTCATTGGAGGAATCCGCCGGGCCGTTGTGCACGAAGGTGAAGCCCAGTTCTTTGGACGCTTCGTCGAAGCCCTTCACAGCCGCCTCGAAGAAGGGGTTGCCGCTCTGCTTGTAGACGACGCCGATGGAGATGGGTTCTTCCGCCATAGCCGGCATGGCCAGGCTCGCGAAGAGCATCAGCGCCAGAACCAGGGACAGGATTTTCCGCATGGTATTAGCCTCCTCATATATTGGTGCATCTCGGCAGGCGCTCCTGCCGGAACCGGATTCATTTTTGACGGGCGTTAGCCCCTCGCGGCGGAGGCGGCGCGGCGCCTTGACACCTGCCGCTTTTTCCGTGCCTTGTCGATCAAGTTGGGCACCAGCACCACCGCGATCAATAGGACGCCGATGGCCAGGTTCAGGATGAACGCGTCGTTGTAGGCGATCATCAGGCCATTTTTAAGGCAGGTCATCAGGACGAGCGCCAGCAGGATCCCCACAGCGCTGCCCTTGCCGCCCGCGGTGGATGCGCCGCCCAGTACCGCGATGGCGATGGCCTGCATCTCGTAGCCGGTGGCCAGCGTGTACTTGACCGAGCCGGTGCGCGCGCAAAGGAAGAACCCGCCCACCGCCGCGAAGACACCGTTCAGCGTAAACACGGTGAGCTTGATCCGGTCGGTCTTGAGGCCGGAATAGCGCGCCGCCACGATGTTGGTGCCGGTGGCAAAGATGCGCCGACCCGAGGGTGTCCTGTGGATCCAAACCGCGTAGAAGGGGATCACGAGAAGGATGCACAGCAGCATCACCGGAACGTCCAGCCCGAAGATGTTCACCGAGCCGTAGCCCAGGTCCTTCGAGAACCACTGGGGGAAGCCGCCCGCAGACTGGTCCTTCAGGATGATGTAGGCGATGCCCCGGTACAGCGTCAGCGTGGAAAGCGTGATGATCATCGGGTACAGTTCCTTGAACCGGATGATCAGAAGGCCGTTCAGGAAGCCGCAGATGACGCCCACCAGGAGCATCAAAAGGATCGCCAGCGGGAACGGAAGCCCCGCGTTGAAGCTGACCGCCATCACCGTGGCCGACAGCGCCGCGATGGAGCCCACGGAGATGTCGATGTCGCCCAAGAGCAATACCAGCATCATGCCCAGCGCCATGAAGCCCACGTCCACCATGTACACGCGGGTCTGGTTGAGCACCTTGTCAAAGGTGTATACGCCCGGAAGCGTTCGGTTGAAGAAGCCGTAGACCAGGACGATCAGAACGGCGAGGATCCATTCCCAGTGAAGGAAGAACGCGGGAACCCGGAGGCCACCTTTTTTTCTGTCCATCAGATGTTCCTCCTTCTCAGGCTCTGCCGGTCCATCACGCGCTGGATTACGACGTTTGAAACCACCGCGACGAGGATCAGCGCGCCCTGAATGGCCTTCTTCCAGAACTCCGAATTGCCGGTGAGCTTGAGCATGGTCAGGCCGTTGTTGATGACGCCGATGGTCAAGGCGCCCAGCAGAACGCCCGTGATCTTGCCGGAGCCGCCCGTGACCGACACGCCGCCGATGACGCAGGCGGCGATCACGTACATCTCATATCCGCTGGTCATATCTTGGGTGATTTTGGTGTCGTGGGATGCGAACAGAAGCCCCGCAAGGCCCGCCAGCGCGCCCATGATCACATGGGCCAGCACGATCGTCCGCTCGACGGGCGTGCCGCGCATCTCGGCGGCCTCCCGGTTGGAGCCCACGGCGTACAGGTTGCGCCCGGTGCGGATGTAGGTGATGAACAGAAACA
>JAEZTD010000108.1 GCA_023443705.1 Bacillota bacterium
GCTCCTTGCCCACCGCGCCGCCGCTGGACAAATAGTCCTGCGCCCAGACGTAGACAGGACGGCCGTCGACCAGGCCGTAGCCGGTCACAACGCCCGATTCACCGCCGCGGCCGGACAGCGCGTCCAGTTCCACGAAGCTTGCGCCATCAAAGAGAAGCGCGACGCGCTCCCGGGCAGTGAGCTTGTTCAGCTTTTTCTGCTCGGCCTCGCGTTCGGCTTCCCCCTTCATGATCGCCTGCTTTCGCTCGCGGATGAGGGGCAGATTGCGCTCTACACTCATTATGATCCCTCCAAAGCTCTATGTATAAGGAAATATCCAAATTACCACAATTTCAAACATTCGACGTTTACCCCATTTTTCCTGCCCAACCGCCCGTCTTTTTTGATATTTGTCCCGGAATTTACGCACGGAAAGGGTAACCGCGGGAATTTACCTTGCGCCGCGGGCCGAAACGGCCGCCTTATGGTATAATACCCAGAAAAAGACGCCGGGGGCTTTCAAATGCTTGACAAAATTTTGCTGGAGCGCGCCGAACGGGCGGGCATCCCGCTTTCACAGGAAGCCGCGGAGAAATTCGCCGCCTACCGCGCCATGCTGGCGGAGAAAAACCGCGTCATGAACCTGACGCGCATACCGGACGACCCGGAGGAGATCGTCGACCGGGACGCGCTGGACGCGCTGGCGCCGCTGCGCATTCCGGGGCTGATGGACGGCATCAGAACGCTCGTGGACGTGGGCAGCGGCGCGGGCGTTCCGGGCGTGGTGCTGGCCATCGCGCTGCCCCACGTGCGGGTGACGCTCGTCGACGCGCTCAAAAAGCGGGTGGACTTTTTAAACGGCGTCTGCGAGGCGCTTCATCTGAACGCCCGCGCCCTCCACGCCCGCGGCGAGGACGCGGCGCGGGACAAGACCCTCCGCGACGCCTTCGACTGCGCCACCGCGAGGGCCGTGGCGGCGCTTCCGGTGCTTCTGGAGCTTTCCCTTCCCTTCGTAAGGCCGGGCGGCTTATTCATCGCCTACAAAGGCCCGGCGCTGGAAGAAGAATTGCCCGCAGCAAAGGGCGCGCTCACCCTCCTTGGCGGCCGGGCGCGGGAGCCTGTTTTCGTCCCGATCCCCGGCCGGGACTGGGACCACCGCCTCCTCGTCGTGGACAAGCTCAGGCCCACCCCCGCCGCCTATCCAAGGAAGGCCGGCGAGCCGGAAAAAAAGCCGCTGTAGCCGCGCGCCAAGGGCGGCGATACTGCTTGCACGAAGCGCATCCATGTGCTAATGTATAGAAGGAAAAATATGCCCCCACGGGCCCGGGAGGACAGCCTCATGGCCAATGACAAACTTCGATCCGAGCATACAGACCGTCTGGTCGACGCGCTTTTGCTGCTTGAAACCCACGAGGAGTGCTACGCGCTGCTCGAGGACCTTCTGACCATCCGCGAGATACAGGATCTCGCCCAGCGGCTGGAAGTGGCGCGGCTGCTCACCGCCAAGGTCACCTACAACGAAATCGCCCAGAAGACGGGCGTGTCCACCGCGACGATCAGCCGCGTCAACCGCTCGCTGAGCTACGGCGCGGGCGGCTACCAGCACATCCTGGAAAAACTGGAGGAAACCCGTACCAATGATTGATCTATCCCGCCTGAACCCGCCGCAACGGGAAGCGGTGCTCACCACCGAGGGGCCGCTGCTCGTGCTCGCGGGCGCCGGCTCCGGAAAGACCCGCGTTTTGACCCACCGCATCGCCCACCTGATTGAGAAGGGCGTGCCCGCCTGGTCGATCCTCGCCATCACCTTCACCAACAAAGCCGCCCGCGAAATGCGCGAGCGGATGCTTTCGCTCACCGGAGAGAACGCGGAAGACGCGTGGGTGATGACCTTCCACGCCTGCTGCGCGCGCATCCTGCGCCGGGACATCGAAAAGCTGGGCTACAAGCGCTCCTTTTCGATCTACGACGACGACGACCAGAAGACGCTGATCCGCCGCATCCTTTCGGAGCTCAACATGGACGAGAAGCTCTATCCGGTGCAGGCGGTGCGCGGCGCCATCTCCGACGCGAAGAACAAGCTGCAAACCCCCGCCGAGTGGCTGGAGAGCGCCGGGAACGACTTCAAAGCCCAAAAAATTGCTGAAGTCTACAAGCAGTACGAAAAGAAGCTGAAGGAAAACAGCGCGCTGGACTTTGACGACCTGCTCATCAAGACCTTGGAACTCTTCGCGCAGCACCCGCCGGTGCTCGACTACTACAAACAGAAGTTCCGGTACATCCTTGTAGACGAGTACCAGGACACCAACCGCGCCCAGTACGAGCTGATCCGCCTGATGGCCTCCAACCACCGCAACGTGTGCGTCGTGGGCGACGACGACCAGTCCATCTACGGCTGGCGCGGCGCGGACATCCGCAACATCCTCGACTTTGAAAAGGACTACCCGGACGCGACGGTCATCAAGCTCGAGCAGAACTACCGCTCCACCGCCGCCATCCTCGAAGCCGCTAACCAGGTGGTGGCCCACAACCGGGGCCGCAAGGAAAAGGCGCTGTGGACCGACGCCGGCGAGGGCGCGCCGATCGCGCTCTACGAGGCCCTCGACGAGCGGGACGAAGCCGCGTGGGTGTGCGCCAAGCTGCGCGAGCTCCAGCGGGAGGGCATCCAGCCCGGCGACGCGGCGATCCTGTACCGGGTCAACGCCATGTCCCGCGTGATCGAAGAAGCGCTGGTTCGAAGCGGCATCCCCTACCGCGTCTACGGCGGCCTGAGGTTCTACGACCGCAAGGAAGTCAAGGACCTGGTAGCGTACCTGCGCGTTCTGGTCAACCCGGACGACGAGATATCGCTTCGGCGCGTCATCAACGAACCCAAGCGCGCCATCGGCGACGCGACGGTCGATCAGATCGCATCCTACGCCCAGAGTGCGGGCCTTCCGCTGTTCGCGGCGGTGATGGACGCGGACGCCATCGGCCTTGCCACCCGGGCGGCGACGGCGGTCCGGGGCTTCGCGCAGCTGATGATGGAGCTCCTCGAATCCTACGTGGACATGGACCCGGAATCCTTCGTCCGCGCGCTGATCGAGAAGACCGGCTTCAAAAAACAGTATGAGGCCGACAAGTCCGACGAGGGCCGCGCGCGGCTTGAAAACATTGAGGAATTCGTCGGCGCGGTGGCCCAGTACCACGCGCAGAACCCAGAGGGCGGCATCGAGGGCTTCCTCGAAAACGTGGCGCTGGTGTCCGACCTCGATAACCTGCCGGAAAAAGCGCGCCCCCTGACCATGATGACCCTGCACTCCGCCAAGGGGCTGGAGTTCCCCGCGGTGTTCCTGGTGGGCCTTGAGGAGGGCATCTTCCCCACCACCCGCGCCATGTTCGACGACGACAAGCTCGAGGAAGAGCGCAGGCTCTGCTACGTGGGCATCACCCGTGCGATGAAGCGCCTCCACATCAGCCACGCCCGCACGCGGATGCTCTTCGGCGCGCGGCAGGCCTTCGCCCGCTCTCGCTTTGTGGACGAAATCCCGCCCCGCCTGATCGGCGACGCCCGCGCCGAGCGCCGGGAGCCGGAGCGGCTCGCCCGCCCCGCGGCCCGCGCCGAGCGACCGATGTCCGCGCCCCAGCCCGCGTGGAAACCGGGTGCGGCGAAACCCGCCGCACTGGGCATCCCGGGACTCTCAAAGGGCTTCGTGCCCTCCCAGGCCCGCGCGATGGAGCCTGTGCAGCTGTTCGCGCCGGGCGACCGGGTACTCCACCGGGTGTTCGGCAGCGGCACCGTGGACGAGATTCGCGGCACGGGCCGGGAAGCCAAGCTGGTCATTACCTTTGAGGAGCGGGGGCAGAAGGTCTTCCCCGCCGATACGGCTCCCGTCGTAAAAGCGTAATGGAGGGTTGAGCCTCTTGGAAAACGAAATGCGCCGATTGGTGGACCGCCTCAACGAGACGGGCTACCAGTACTATACGCTGGGCGAGCCGACCATCTCCGACAAGGAATGGGACGAGATGTACGACCAGCTCTCCGCCCTTGAGAAGGAAACCGGCGTCACGCTGCCGGACTCCCCCACCCTGCGCGTCGGCAGCCAGCCGCTCTCCGGCTTCGCCGAGCACCGGCACCTCGCCCGGCTGTGGTCGATGGACAAGGCGCAGTCCGTGGGTGCGGTGCGCGAATGGGCCGCGCGGGCGGAAAGGCTTTTAAAGGTGGCGAACGCGGACGGTACCAATCTTCCGCCGCTGTCCTTCGTCGTCGAGCACAAGTTCGACGGCCTGACCATCAACCTCACCTATGAAGACGGCCGCCAGGTGCAGGCCCCCACCCGCGGCAACGGCGAGGTGGGCGAGGGCATCCTGCCCCAGGTCAACACCATCCGCGCCGTGCCGCTCTCCATCCCCTATACCGGACGCGTGGAGGTGCACGGGGAGGGCTTTATGCGCCTTTCCACCTTTGAAGCCTACAACAAAACCGCCGCCGAGCCCCTCAAAAGCCCGAGAAACGCCGCCGCCGGCGCGCTTCGGAACCTCGACCCCGCCGTTACCGCGTCCAGAAGGCTCGACGCGCGCTTCTACAACGTGGGCTACATCGAGGGCCGATCCTTCCGGGACCAGGCCGAGATGCTGGAATTCCTGCGCGAAAACCGCTTTCCGGTGTCCGAATGCGAAATTTTGGCCGCCTCCGTGGACGAGGCGGTTCAGGCCGTCGAGGACATCGAGAAGAGCCGGGGCTCTCTCGATTACCTGATCGACGGCGCGGTCATCAAAATCACCGATTTTGCCACCCGCGACGCGCTGGGCTATACCGACAAGTTCCCCCGCTGGGCGGTGGCTTACAAGTTTGAGGCCGAGGAGGTCACGGCGACCCTCGAGGACGTAACTTGGGAGCTGGGGCGCACCGGAAAGCTGACGCCGCTGGCCCACGTTTCGCCGGTGGACCTGGCCGGCGCGACGGTGAAGCGCGCCACGCTCAACAACTACGGCGACATTCAAAGAAAGCGCGTGCGCATCGGCGCGAAGGTGTGGATCCGCCGCTCCAACGAGGTGATCCCGGAGATCATGGGGCGGGTGGAGGAATTCGTCCCCGGCGAACGGGACGTTCTGCCGCCCGATGCCTGTCCCGCCTGCGGTGCGCGCGTCGAGGAGCGGGGCGCGAACCTCTTCTGCCCCAACCGGCGCTGCCGCCCGCAGGTGATCGCGCGGCTCGCCCACTTCGCCAGCCGCGACGCGCTGGACATTGAAACACTGTCCGACAAGACCTGCGCGCTTTTGTATGACGCGCTGGGCGTTTCGGAGCCCGCCGACCTCTACCGCCTGACCGTGGAACAGCTGACCGCCCTCGACCGCTTCGGCCCGAAGAAGGCGCAGAACCTCGTAGGCGCGCTCAACACCAGCAAAAATCCGCCCCTCGACAGCTTCGTCTACGCCATCGGCATCCCGAACGTCGGCCGCAAGACCGCCCGGGATCTGGCGGCCAGTTTCGGCTCGATGGAGGCGATCGAGCGCGCAGACGCGGAATCGCTGACGGCGATCGACGAAGTCGGCCCCATCGTCGCCCAAAGCGTCACCGGTTTTTTCACCGACGAGTACAACCTTCGCATGCTGGCGGCACTCAAAGACGCGGGCGTCGAGCCCAAAGCGCCCGAAGCGCAGAGGTCAGGCCCCCTCACCGGCATGACGGTGGTTCTGACCGGCACCCTCTCCTCGATGACCCGGGGCGAGGCGGAAAAACTGGTCGAACAGCTGGGCGGCTCCGCCGCTTCATCCGTCTCCAAGAAGACCAGCCTGGTCGTCTACGGCGAATCCGCCGGCTCCAAGCTGGAAAAGGCGCGGTCGCTGGGCGTGCGCACGCTGACGGAAGATCAATTTCTTTCAATGATTCGATCAACTTAACGCGCACCCCACGCTTTTTGTGGTATACTACTGGGATGAACCCGATGCGGAGGAATGCCTATGAACAGCATGACCGGGTACGGGCGCGGCGCGATCGAGCGCGACGGACGTCAGTTGACCATCGAAATTCGTTCGGTCAACCACCGCTTTTTGGACCTCAGTCTGCGCATGCCCCGCTCACTCGGCTTTGCCGAGCAGGCGATCCGGGAGCGCATTGGAAAGCGGCTGTCCCGGGGGCACGCGGACGTGTTCGCGACCTACAAGAACCTTCGGGACGACTCCCGCACCGCGGTGATCGACCCGGCGCTTTTGACCGCTTACCTCGCCGCGCTGGATGAAATCGCCGAAAAATCCGGCCTGCCGGACGACCGCAGCGTCATGCGCGTCGCCGCCATGCGGGATCTGATCGTGGTCAGCGAGGCCGAGGAGGACCCGGAGGCGCTGATGGCGCTTACGATGGACACCCTGGACCTTGCGCTCGGCGACCTCTCCGCGATGCGCGAAAAAGAGGGTGCCGCGCTCGCGCGAGACATGGGCGGCCGCATCGACGCGCTGGAGGCGCTGACCGAAAAGATCGAAGCGCGCTACCCCCAGGCGCTGGGCGAGTACGCCGCCCGGCTCCGCGCCCGCATCGAGGAGCTGGTCGAAAACTGCGACGAACAGCGCCTTTTGCAGGAGGTCGCCATCATGGCCGACCGCAGCGCCATCGCCGAGGAAACCGTGCGCCTCAGGAGCCACTTCGAGCAGGTCCGCGGGCTTCTGTCCGCGCCGGAGCCGGTGGGGCGCAAGCTGGACTTCATCGTGCAGGAGCTCAACCGCGAGGTCAACACGATTTCGTCCAAATCCCAGGACATCCCGATCACGCAGCTGGTGGTCTCGGCCAAGTCGGAGATCGAAAAGCTGCGCGAGCAGGTACAAAACGTCGAATGAGGTGCGATACGAATGCCTAAACCCGGGAAGCTGTTCGTCGTCTCCGGTCCTTCCGGCGTCGGCAAGGGTACGATCTGCCGCCTGTTTACCGCAAAAAGGCCGGACGTCTGGATGAGCGTCAGCTGCGCCACGCGCCCGCCCCGCCCCAGCGAAGTCGAAGGTGTGCACTACTTCTTCGTCTCGGACGCGGAATTTGACCGGATGATCGCGGAAAACGACTTCCTGGAGTACGCCAATGTCCACGGGAACCGCTACGGCACGCCCCGATCCGCGGTGGAAAAAAAGCTGAACGAGGGACTCGACGTAATCCTCGAAATCGACGTGCAGGGCGCGAATCAGGTCATCGAGCGCTACCCGGAAATTCACGGCATCTTCGTATTGCCGCCGTCCCGGGAGGAGCTTTTGCGCAGGCTGATCGTGCGCGGCAGCGAAAACGCGGAGCAGATCTGCAGGCGGCTTCGCAACGTCCCCGGCGAGCTCGTGCGCGGGGAGAGCTATCCGTCGCTGCTCTTAAACGACAACAAGACCGCTGCCTCCCAGCGGCTCGGCGACATTATCGACGGCAGGTTTGAAACCACCCAGCGGGAGTACGCGCTGCTTCAAGAACTCGAGCGTCAGTTTGAGGCCGAACCGGTCACCCCGGAATCGGTCGAGGCTTTGATTCAGAAATATAGGAGGTAATTGCCCATGATGATCGAACCGCCCATCGGAGAACTGCTCGAAAAGGTGGACTGCCGCTACACGCTGGCGGTGGAAGCGTCCAAGCGCGCGCGGGAAATCGTCGGCGGCGCGCAGCCGCTGATCGACACCAGGGAAGTCAAGCCGCTCTCCATCGCCATCGAGGAGATCAACCGCGGCCTGATCACCTTCACCCGCGAACAGGAGGAGGAAGCCCGCTGATGCTCAACGGAAGACGCGTCGCGCTGGGGGTCACGGGCGGCATTGCCGCCTACAAGGCCTGCGAACTGACCAGCCTTCTTAAAAAGGCTGGCGCGGAGGTTCGCGTCGTCATGACCAAAAGCGCCCGCGAATTCGTGACACCTGCGACCTTCGAGACCCTGAGCGGCAACCGCGCCAACTGGGATCAGTTCGACCGTTCCTGGGAAATCGAGCACATCGCGCTGGCCAAGTGGGCGGAAATCCTCGTGATCGCGCCGGCCACCGCCAACATTCTCGGCAAGATCGCGCACGGCATCGCGGACGACCTTCTGTCCACGGTGGCGATGGCGAACCCGGCGCCGCTTCTCGTCGCCCCGGCGATGAACACCGTCATGTGGTATAGCGCCGCGAATCAGGCCAACATGGCGCTGTTGCGCGCGCGCGGCGTTCACGTCGTCGGCCCGGCAGCGGGCCTTCTCGCCTGCGGCGACGACGACGTCGGCCGCATGTCGGAGCCCGAGGACATCCTGTCCGCGCTCGAGAACATCCTGAATCCGCGGCGTGACTACGCCGGACGACGCGTACTGGTCACCGCAGGCCCCACGCGGGAGGCGGTCGACCCCGTCCGCTTTCTCACCAACCGTTCCAGCGGGCGCATGGGCGTGGCGCTGGCGGAGGCCGCGCGGGACCGCGGCGCAGCCGTGACGCTGGTGCTGGGCCCCGTCGCGATCGATGCGCCTTCCGGCGTCGAGGTGGTGCCCGTCGAGACCACCCGTGACCTCTACGACGCGGTCGTTTCCCGCGCGGAAGGCTTGGACGTGATCCTCCAGGCCGCGGCCCCCGCGGACTACCGTGTCGAAAATCCCGCCGGGGAAAAGATCAAGAAGACCGGCGATCGCCTGACGCTGACGCTCGTGGAAAACCCGGACGTCGCCCGGGCGCTGGGCGAGCGGAAGCGGCCCGGCCAGGTGCTGGTGGCCTTCGCCGCCGAAACCGGTGACCACCCGGAAAACGCCCGGGAAAAGCGCCTGAAGAAGAACGCCGCCCTGATCGTCTTCAACGACGTGACCCTCCCCGGCGCGGGCTTTGACGTTTCCACCAACACCGTCACGCTGATGGACGCCTCGGGCGAGGAGGCGCTGCCGCAACTGCCCAAGCGGATGGTTGCGGACCTGATTTTGGACAGGGTGCTGACACTATGCGCTACTGCCGGGTAATCGTAGACCTCGCCGCGGACGACGTGGACAGGCTGTTCACCTACCGGGTGCCGGAGGGCATGGCCCTCTCCCCCGGCCAGCGGGTGCTCGTCCCCTTCGGGCCGAGAAAGCTCGAGGGCTTCGTGATCTCGCTGACGGAAACCGCCGACATCAGCGCGGACAAGATCAAAGACGTCATCCGCCCCCTCGAGGACTATCCGCTGCTTCTGCCCGCCATGATCGACCTTGCCGGTTGGTTGAAGTCCACCTGCCATTCGACGATGGCGGCGGCGCTCCGGCTTATGATCCCGTCGCAGCTGCGCGGCGAGCGCATCCGTGAGAAGACCGTTCGCTACGCGCGCCTTCTGATTGACGGCGCGGCGGCGGACGCGGAGATCGAAAAGCGCAAGCGCGCCACGAGGCAGGCGGAGGCCATCGCGGTCCTGAAGGACGGCGCCGCGCCCGCCGCGCGCTTCGCTTCCGAGGCGCTGAGGGCGCTGGAAAAGGCGGGCATCGTCGCGCTGGAGGAAAGGGAAACCCTGCGCACCCCCTACCGCGAGGTCGGCGGCGACCGGGCGAAGGCCCCGATGCTGACGGACACGCAGCAGGCGGCGGCGGCGCGGATCACCGGCGCCATTGATTCCGGCGGCGGGCAGTTTCTGCTCCTCGGCGTCACCGGCAGCGGCAAGACGGAGGTCTACATCTGCGCGGTCAAGCACGCACTGCAATCGGGCAGGAC
>JAEZTD010000196.1 GCA_023443705.1 Bacillota bacterium
GTGCGGCCGTTGAGGCCCTCCTCGATGACCCGGTAGCCCTCGCCGAGCAGCGCCTGAAGGCGCATCGTCCAGCGGGTGTCGTCGTCAAAGCGATCGGAATCAAAGTCGTAGCCGTAG
Organism: Bacillota bacterium; assembly: GCA_023443705.1. Taxonomy (GTDB): domain Bacteria; phylum Bacillota; class Clostridia; order Christensenellales; family Aristaeellaceae; genus JAEZHK01. The sequence goes on from JAEZTD010000196.1 coordinate 118, forward strand.
GTGTTTGAATCTCCGAAGCAGAGAATTTTACGCTTCATTGTAAATCCCTCCCGGCGCATTATACCACATTTCATATCGGGTGTGATATACCAGCCCGGATAAAACGGAGCGCCAGCATGGATTTCTCCGGCATAGGGGCTGGCGGAATGGCGGTGGCTCGGGATGGTTGCACGAATCGCCTGATAAATCAGGAAAAAAGGCGCCAAGCAAAAAAAACGCCCCGGAGGGCTTTGTAAGGGTTTGCTTTTTCAACGCGCGCTCCGCCAGAAGAAGCGGGGACGGCGATTTTTTGACCGGAGCGCCTCCGCGCTCTCATAGGCCGTCTGGTACTGCGCGTTGCCCGGCTGCTGTCGGGAGGCGATGCCGAAATAGAGCACCGATTTTTCAACCTCGCCCAGTCTGAAAAGCACCGCGCCGAACAGGTAGTTCCACTCCGCGCTGCGGGTGGCTACGCGCATCAGTGCCTGACGTGCGGCGGACAGCTGCCCGAGACCCAACAGCTTTCGCACATCCTCCAGCTGCTCCGTCTCGGGGGACATCTGGTCCAGCTTCCCGTGGGAGGCGCACTGGCTGAGCGCCTCTTCATAGGCCAGGTTGATCTGAATCATCTTGGATTCCGCCCACAGCCGCTCCGGGCCGTCGGCAAAGCGGTCGGGATGCCAACGGCGCGCAAGCTCCCGGTAAGCGCGCCGCACCTCGGCGGACGATGCGCTGCGGGCGAAGCCCAGCACTTCGTAGCAGTCGGCCACAGCGTTTCCCCCCTCATGCGCTCAATCGGACACAGGTATTATACCAGCAGGAGGTGCCCTTGTCCAGTCCCCGACGGGCCGCAAATCAGCAGGCCCAGAAATATTACAAAAGAGTTTCGGTTGTGCGCGAAAACGTAATACCACAACATGTGGTATTCTCTTGCTATTTTACGCAGCCTCGAATACAATATATGTATTGAATCGGCATCTCATGCCGAACTGTTTTTTTACGAAGGGCGTGTAGTACCGAAATGAGGGCACCCGATCGTAGAAGCCTGAAACAGAAGCCCCGCGGAAGCCGAGCGAACAGCGCGGTTGTGCGGTGGCTCATTTTTTGCTTCCCCGCGGGCCTTCTGATGATGTGGAGCGATCGCTGCAGGTGGCCGCGCTACGCGAAGATGATGATCTCTCTGGGCTTCGCTGCGGTTCTGATGATGGTGCTTCTGCCGCAGACGCAGCCGCCCGAGCGCGTAAAAGGCGGCGTGGAAATCGTGGGTCTTTCGCCCGCGCTGGAACTCCAGGGTCCGCAGTTGGAAGAGGGCGCGCCCCAGTATGACGTGTATGTGCCGGTCTACCAACCGGAGGCCACCTTGTTCGTGCAGCCGACGCCAACGCCGGTGCCCGTCTACGTCTACTGCAACGACGGCGGCCAGTATTACCATACCAAGAAGTGCCGATATACGAAGGCCACCACGCCGAAGGCCACGCTCGAGCAGGCGGTCACCGCGGGCTATAAGCGCTGCAAAGAGTGCAAGCCGCCGGTATTGAACGACGAAGGTTAATCGCTTCTCTTCGGCTCCGCAGGCGCGAGGCATCTCAATTTGGTTGATTGAACCGCCCTTTGGCGGTTTTTTTCATACTCGGCCTCTGTCTCATAAAACGGCTCCCGGCGCGTTTGACGCCGGGAGCCACAGACCATGGGCAAAGTCTCCGTAGGGTTTCAATCGTTCCCGGCAGCGTGTACGCCGGGAACGGGATAGCGCCACCAGTACTGAGCTTGGTGGCGCTGTCCACTCCTTTTGTCATTGCGCCGCACGGAAACCCGTGAGAATTTCAGGCGCACGCAGGAATCCTTCTTTCGCACCCACAAAAACCGTAGGGTTTTTCGATGCCTTGCGGCTCCCGGCGCGTTTGACGCCGGGAGCCGTTTGTCCGTCCGGGATTTGAGGGCGCGCGGATCAGCCGATGCCTTGGGCGATCATCGCGTCCGCGACCTTGATAAAGCCTGCGATGTTGGCGCCGGTGATGTAGTCGTCTGCATGGCCGTAGGCCTTGGCGGCGTCGTCCATCTGGCGGTAGATGCCGCTCATAACGCGGTTCAGGCGCTGGTCGACTTCGGCAAAGGACCAGGAGAGCCGCATGCTGTTCTGGGACATCTCCAGCGCGGAGGTGGCCACGCCACCGGCGTTGGCCGCCTTGCCCGGGGCGAACAGAACGCCCGCCTTCTGGAAGGCGTGGGCGGCGTCAGGGGTGGTGGGCATGTTCGCGCCCTCGCCGACTGCGGCACAGCCGTTCTTGATCAGCGTCAGCGCGTTTTCCAGGTTCAGCTCGTTCTGGGTGGCGCAAGGCAACGCGATGTCGCAGGGCACATCCCAAACGCTGCCGTCCTCGCGGTAGGTAGCGCCGGGGACAAGTTTTACGTACTCGCTCAGGCGCTTGCGCTCCACTTCCTTAAGGCGCTTGACCACGTCCAGGTTGATGCCTTGGGGATCGTACACCCAGCCGGTGGAATCGGACAGCGTGACCACCTTAGCGCCCAGCTGCACGGCCTTTTCACAGGCGTAAATGGCCACGTTGCCCGCGCCGGAGATCACCACCGTCGCGCCGTCGAAGCCCTTGCCATGGGCGCGCAGCATTTCGTCCATCAGGTACACGAGGCCGTAGCCGGTGGCCTCTTTGCGGGCCAGCGAACCGCCGTAGACGAGGCCCTTTCCGGTCAGTACGCCCTCATACAGGCCGGTAATGCGCTTATACTGGCCGTAGAGGTAGCCGATCTCCCGCGCGCCCACGCCGATGTCGCCGGCGGGTACGTCGATGTCCTTGCCGATATACTTGGAAAGCTCGGTCATGAAGCTCTGGCAGAAACTCATGACTTCGTTGTCACTCTTGCCCTTGGGGTCGAAGTCGCTGCCGCCCTTGCCCCCGCCGATGGGCAGGCCCGTCAGAGAGTTTTTGAAGATCTGTTCGAACCCGAGAAACTTCAAAATTCCCAGGTTGACCGAGGGGTGCAGGCGCAGCCCGCCCTTGTAGGGGCCGATGGCGTTGCAGAATTGCACGCGGTAAGCCTTGTTGACGCGGACGCGGCCCGCGTCGTCGCGCCACGCGATGCGGAAGGAGATCACCCGGTCGGGCTCGGTGATGCGCTCCAGAATCCCGTTTTCGCGATACCTGGGGTCAGACTCCACCACAGGCGCCAGCGCCTCCAGCACTTCTGTCGCCGCTTGATGGAATTCCTTTTCACCCGGATTCCTGCGGATCAAATCGTCCAGCACTTCCCTGACGTACACAAAAACACCCTCTCCCGCATATTGAAAGCCCATGAATTGTGCAGCAGCACATCAATTCTGTGAGTTATTATACGAAAGCGTTTGGCGGCTGTCAAGGCAAATGCAGTTAGGCGGATAAGAAACTGCATAATGGGGCAAGAAATAAACTGTCTCGGTCGAAAAAGGAAGCACGTCGATGGCTGAATTGCAGGACGAACAATCAAGCACAAAGAAACATGAATACGATCCGTCACATCACAACCGGCAATGACCGATCGTGGGTACAACAAAAAAATCCGCCGCCTCGTGAAAACGGGCGGCGGAGGGCACGTTACATTCTCTCCGGAGATTCGATGCCGATGAGGTAGAGCGCGGTTTTGATGACCGAGCGCGTGGCGTGGGTCAGGAGCAGCCGCGCGGCGCGGGCGCCGGGGTCGTCGTCCAGAATCCTGCGCTCAAAGTAGAACTTGTTGTAAGCCTGGGCGAGGTCCACGGCGAAGCGCGTCACCTGAGATGGCTCGCTCCGCTCAATAGCGCCGGAAATCACGGACGGGAACTGTTCGATCAGCCGCACGACCTCCTGCGCCTCTAAGTCGGCGAGGGCGTGGAAGTCCGGTTCGGCGGGGGAGAGGCCGGCTTCGTCGGCCTTCCGGAGCACCGAGCAGCAGCGGGCGTGGGTGTACTGCACATACGGGCCGGTCTCGCCGTCGAAGTTGAGGGCGCGGTCCCACCAGAAGTCGATGTCCTTGATGCGGTTGTTGTAGAGGTCAAAGAACACGACCGCGCCCACGCCCACCTGGCGCGCGACGGTGTCCTTGTCGTTAAGGTTCGGGCTCTTCTCGTCGATGATGGCGCGCGCCTTCTGAATGGCGGTGGAGAGCAGGTCCTCCAGGTACACCACGTGGCCCTTGCGGGTGGACAGCGTCTGCCCCTCGTAGGAGACCATGCCGAAGGAAACATGCTCCATGTTCTTCGCCCAATCGTAGCCCATCAGTTCCAGCACCTTGAACAGCTGGCGGAAGTGCAGGTCCTGCTGGTAGGCGACCACGTAGAGGCTGCGGTCGAAGTCGTAGGTATCCTTGCGGTAGAGGGCGGCGGCGAGGTCCCGCGTGGCGTAGAGCGTCGCGCCGTCTTTTTTCAAGATCAGGCAGGGCGGCATGTTGTACGCCTCGAGGTTCACGATCCACGCGCCGTCCGACTCGGTGAGAAGGTTTTTCGCGCGCAGCTCTTCGATCACCCTGTCCATCTTGTCGTTGTAGAAGCTCTCACCGGCGTAGGAATCAAAGGTGACGCCGAGGAGTTCGTACACCTTCTGCGCATCCTTCAGCGTGACTTCCTTGAACCAGTTGAAAATTTCAAGGGCCTCCGGGTCGCCGTCCTCAATCTTTTTGAACCAGGCGCGGCCCTCGTCCTGAAGGGCGGGGTCGTTCTCGCTCTCCCGGTCGAAACGCACGTAGAGCTTGACCATTTCGTCCACGCCGCCGGCCTCGACCGCCGCTCGGTCGCCCCACTTTTTGTAGGCGCAGACCATCTTGCCAAACTGGGTGCCCCAGTCGCCCAGGTGGTTGATGCCCACGGCCCGGTAGCCCCGGAAGCGGTAGAGTCGGGCGAGGGAGTTGCCGATCATCGTGGTTGACAGGTGGCCGATGTGGAAGCGCTTGGCAATGTTGATGGAGGAGTAGTCGATGCAGACGGTCTTTCCGGTTCCCTCGCTGCCGCCGCCGTAGCCTTCGCCTTCGCTTTCGGCCTTCTGGAGCACCTCCCGCGCGTACACAGAGCGGTCGATGTAGACGTTCAGGTATCCCTTGACGGATACAACTTTTTCAAGGTACGGCGCGGCCACCGCCGCCGCCAGCTTATCTGCGATCATGGGCGGCGCCATGCGCAGCGCTTTCGCCAACTTGAAGCAGGGGAAGGCGTAGTCACCCATTGAAGCGTCCGGCGGCACCTCCATGATGCACGCAATCGCGCCCGCGTCCAGCGCGGCGCTGCCAAATTCCTTTTCAAGGCCAGACTCAATGAGCCCTGCGATGCTCGTGCGAAAATCCATTCCGGCACCCCTCATCATAATAGTAGGAAGATTATATCACGAAATCTGGAAGGTGTGTTGTTAAGGCTCGAAAAAACATGGAAAAGCGGGCCGATGCGGCCCGCTCAACTGATCGCCGCGCGATCAAGTGTTCTTCATCACGATCTCTTCCACCGCGTCGGCGACGTGTTCGCACTCGTCACAGCATTTTTCGAGGAAGTTGTAGATGTCCTTCCACACGCCGATCGAAACGGCGTCTTTTTCCGTCAGGTAGAGCTTGCGCATCGCCTCCAGGTGCAGCTTGTCGCCGACCTCCTCCAGGCGATTGACCTCGATGATGTGCTTTTTCATGTCGTTGGCCTTGCGCAGATGGTGGAAGTCCTTCAGAAGCGCCACCAGTTCCTTGGTGCAGGTGGTGATGATGTTGGTGAGGCCCGCGACATCCTCCCGGCAGGAAGTGACGCCATACATGTACATGGAAATCAGGACGTCCTCAATGGAGTCGATCAGGTCGTCCTGGATGGCGGCCAGCCGGTTGATGTCCTCCCGGTCGATGGGCGGAAGGAACTCCGCGACCAGATGCTCCGTCATCTCGTGCTTTTTCATGTCGCCGCTGTGCTCAATGGTGTGCATCTGCTCCATCACGGCCTTCAGGCGGTCGGGGTTAAAGTCCTCCAGCGTCTGCTCCAGCAGCTTCGCGCCGTCGCGGGCGCACTCCATCATTTCAATGAAGAACCTAAAATAGTCAAATCCTCCGCGCTTGCCCACTTGCACACACCTCTTCAATTAAAAAATCATCATAAACAGCTTGGCCATGAGGAAACCCAGGAGGCCACAGCCGGGGAATGTCAGAAACCAGGTCAGCACCATTTCGCGCACGATGCTCCAGTTGACCTGCTTCAGGTTCTTCGCGGCGCCCACGCCCATGATCGATGTGGTCTTGGTGTGGGTGGTGGAGACCGGGATGCCGGTGACCGACGAGATCAGAAGGCAGCCCGCGGCGGCCAGATCCGCCGAAAAACCCTGATACTTTGAAAGCTTGACCATGTCCATGCCCACGGCCTTGATGATCCTGTAGCCGCCGATCGACGTGCCCAGGCCCATCACCAGCGCACACACCACCATCAGCCAGACCGGGATCACGACGGCTTCCGTCGAAGACATGCCTTTCGTCAGAAACATGCCCAGCAGGAACACGCTGATGAATTTCTGGCCGTCCTGCGCGCCGTGCATGAAGGCCATCGCCGCCGCGCCGCCGATCTGCGCCTGCTTAAAGAACTTGTCCGTCTTGCGTTTGTCCATGAAGCGGCAGACCAGCTCAACGAGCTTGACCGTCACCCAGCCCATCGCGAAGCCCAGCACAGACG
>JAEZTD010000349.1 GCA_023443705.1 Bacillota bacterium
CTCTCCGACCAGTTTCAGACCGTGCGCGGCGAGACCGGCGACGCGGCGCAGAAATCCCGCGAGGAATTGGGCGCCAACCTTCGCGGCATGAGCGACTCCGTCGCCCGGGTCATGGGCGAAATGGGCCGTACCCAACAGACCCAGCTGGACACCTTCGCCGGACAGCTCCGGGAGCTCAGCCGGGACGAAGAGGCCCGCATGGCGGAGCTGCGCCGCACGGTGGAGACCCGCCTTTCCGCCTATGAGGAGCGCATCGGCGCCATCGGCGACGTGGTGGATACCCGGCTTTTGAGCGGTGAAACCCGCATCGACCGGCTGCGCGAAGGCGTCGAGACGAGGCTCTCCAGCCTCCAGTCCGACAACGCCCAGCGGCTGACCCAGATGCAGCAGATGGTGGACGAAAAGCTGACCTCTACCCTCGACAAGCGCGTCAGTGAGAGCTTCCGGCTGGTCAGCGAACGGCTGGAGCAGGTGTATACCGGCCTCGGCGAAATCGAGGCGCTGGCCAGCGGCGTGGGCGACCTCAAGCGCGTGCTCACCGGCGTCAAATCCCGCGGCGCGGTGGGGGAAATCCAGCTGGGCTCGATCCTAAGCCAGATCCTCTCCGCCGATCAGTACGAGGCGGAGGTTAAGCTGGGCGAGGGCGCGGAGCCGGTCAGCTACGCGATCCGGCTGCCCGGCCGCGCGGAGGGCGTGGTCAGCTACCTGCCCATCGACGCGCGATTCCCCCACGAGGCCTATGACCGGCTGATCGACGCGGTGGACTCCGGCGACGCCGAAGCCGCCGAAGCGGCGGGCGCGGAGCTTGAAAAAAAGCTGGCCCGCACCGCCGAGCGTATCCACACCCAGTACATCCGCCCGCCCCACACCACCGATTTTGCGGTGTTGTTCCTGGGCAGCGAGGGGCTTTACGCCGAGGCGCTGCGCCGCCCCGGCCTCGCCGAGCGCATGCAGCGGGACTACCGCGTCACGCTCACCGGCCCATCCACGCTGGCGGCGCTGGTCAACGCGCTGCAGATGGGCTTCCGCACACTGGCGCTGGAAAAGCGCGCGGAGGAGGTCTGGGCGCTCCTCGGCGCGGTGCGCGGCGAGTTCGCCACCTTCGCCGAGGCGCTGGGGCGCACCCAGAAGCGCATCCGTCAAGCTTCGGAGTCCATCGAGGACGCGGCGGAGAAATCCCGCCTGATCGAAAAAAAGCTGCGCGGCGTCGAAAAGATGGGCGAGCGCCAGCGCAAGGCGCTCCTCGGCGAAGACGAGGAGGCGCCGGGGCTGTTCACGGCGGATTGGGATTAACGCTTGCGCGTTGCGGCAAAATCTCCTTCGGATCTTTTGCCGCATGGGTACTGCGCTCGCCTGAAATCCTGCGAATTTCGGGCGGCTCGCTGACTTAAGGTAATAATTCATCCATCAGTCTTCGGACTGGTGGATGAATTGCGTTCCCGGCGCGCATGTCGCCGGAAACGATGGAAGCAGGTAACGTAGGATGACAAAGATGCGGCACACAGCTCACGAGGGCGATAAAAATCGCCAAGCGATCGAAGGGTACGGCAATGCATCTCCACGCGCGGGAGCGCGCATAAAGAATTATGGCAGGCCTGGAGCGTCCCACGCGGGCGCTCTTTTTCTATGGGGAGCGGGGAGATCTCCGAAAGAAAAGCCCCGCCAGAAACGGCCACAGCTTCGCCTTTTCCGGCGTCGGCAGGTTCAATTCCTGCCCCTCCCGGAGCGCGGTGGGGTCTATGTAGGGGTTCATCTCCATCAGCCTTAGCGGCGTCACGCCCCGCGCCGCCGCTACCTGACGTATGCTCTCCCCGGCCCGGAGCCGGTGCCGAAAGGGTTTCGTTTCAGGCATGTCCGTCACGCTCCCGGGTGATCCACGCGCCCACGAGGGGCGCGACAGTGAACAGCATTGGAGATCCTCCGATCAGCCGACATTTCAATCCACGCACTGGCGAGGTGCGCGCCCTGTCACAAATCACGCTGGTTCGTCACATAGACATTTCAATCCACGCACCGTACCCCGGTGATGGATATGCGCGCGGAGAACAGAAAAGACCCCCGGCTTTTGGCCGAGGGCCGTGAGGCCCACCCATCAATCCCCGTCGCCCCGCTGCGCCGAGAGGAATTCCTTCACCCGCAGCTTGGCGCGGTAGACCTCGTTTCTGGGGAAGTCGTTAAGCGCCGCGTCCGCCGCGTCGTTCAGCGGCGCGCCCTCCAGCATCGCGGCGAGGATCGCCGCCGCCGCGTCCCTGGGCTTTTCGGGCGCGTCTTCTTTTTTCACGGGCGGCAGTTCCGCCGCCACCACGTATTCGCCCTTGTCGGCGTTCGGGTTTCCCCGAACCGCCGCGAGCACCTCGGCCGCGGTTCCGGCGTCGATGCGCTCGTACCTCTTCGTCAGATCGCAGGCCGCGAGCACCCGCGCCTCCGGGAATTTTTCCGCCACCACCTCCAAGAGCTTTACCACCCGGTGGGGCGATTCGTAGGCCACGAACACCGGGATGCCGGTCTTTTCAAAATCTTGAAGCGCCGCGTCCAGCGCCGCCTTTTCCCGGGGCAGAAAGCCGAGGAACGCGAAGCTGGCGGACTGGAACCCGCTGACCGAGAGCGCCGCCGTCACCGCCGAAGGCCCGACCACCGGCGAAATCTCAATCCGCGCCGCCCGCGCCGCCGAGACGATCGCGTAGCCGGGGTCGGAGATGGCGGGGGTGCCCGCGTCGCTGGTCACGCAAACGGTCAGATCCTCCCGCAGCATCCGCTCCACCAGCTCCTCCGCGCGCCTTCCCTCGTTGTGGCGGTGGCAGGAAACGAGCGGTTTTTTGATCCCGAGATGATTTAGTAGCTTCATCGTGACCCGGGTGTCCTCGGCGGCGATCAGGTCGCAGCCCGCCAGGGCCACGCGCATGTTGTCCGTCAAATCGCCCAGGTTTCCGATGGGGGTCGCCACCACGTTCAGCTTGGCCATAGCATCCTTTCCCGCGTTTTTCACGGCCGCGAAGCATACCGCCCGCGCCGGGCGCATACAAAATTGCCGCGTTAACGCCGGTCCATTTCCAGAATGTAGCATAGCTCGCCGGGCACGGTGAACTTATCGACGATGCGGGCGAAGGGGAGGTTTTTTTCAAATGACGTTTCGTAATGTTCCTTCATTCCAACATTCCGACCGGACAGGGTTCGTGTGGGGAACGTCACCAGCGCCCGCTTTGACCGTAATCGTTCAAGAAGCGCCGCGCCGCCTCCGGGCATCTGCTTGTCGAGGAGCGGCAAAAGCTTCATCAGGAGGGTCGCGTCCGCCTCCGGTAGCGGCACATCTTCCGCGGGGTAGCCCGGCGCCATGCGGACATTCCGCCCCATTGCCTCCGGCAGCGGGACGTTCTCCGCGAGGTCGCCCGGCGTCACGCGGACATTCCGACCCATTGCCTCCGGCAGAGGGACGTTCTCCGCAAGGTCAGCCGATACCATGTGGGCAGCTTGGCCCGCTGCCTTGGGAAACGGATCACACTCCGAGAGGCAGTCCGCTGACATGCGGCCATCTCGGCTCATTGCCTCCGGCAGAGGGACGTTCTCCGCGAGGTCGCCCGGCGTCACGCGGACATCCCAGTGAAGCATCTCCGCCCAATGGTTTACGAGGTTCGCCGCGTCGGTTTGAAGCTCGATGCCGCGTACCGTCAGGCCCAGTGAGCCCAGGTACAGCGGGTTGAGCCCGCAGGCGAGGTCCAAAACCGTCTTTGGACTTCCCAGCGCCGGCAGCGCCCGATCGTAGAGCTCGGCCATCGTGTCAAGCCGCTCCCGAGTGGACGCGTGCAGCGAGAGAACCCGCGTCAGCGCATCCCGGTCGCCCGAAACGGCTTCTTCAAGGAGGGCGCGCGCCTTCTTGAGATCGCCCGGCGTCAGGAACGCGCCCGTGATGCGGTGCAGCTCAGCCCTGGCAGCCTTCTCCGCTTCCTTGGGCTTGTGCCGCCGAAGCATCTCCCGGTACACCCGCTCCACCGCGCCGCGGTATACGCCCCGGTATTTCGGGGAAGCGATGAGCGCCTCGAGGGCGCGGTCAGTTTCCATCGCGAATGAGCGCCATCAGGCGCTGATAGAAACGAAGGTTGTGCGCCGTCGCGAGACGCTGCGCCTGGGGGTCGCCCACCTTCCACAGATGGTGCAGGTACGCGCGGGAATAGCGCGCGCAGAGCGGGCAGTCGCAGCTTTCGTCCACGGGCTTCGGGCTCCGGGCATGGGCGTCGTCCAGGCAATAGTGGAAGCGGTAGAAGCTTCCAGAGCGCAATGCGTCAGGCCGGTCACAGCCACCCCGGAACACGTACAGCCGCTGGTGCCGGGCCTCCCGGGTTGGGATCACGCAGGCAAAGAGCGTGTATCCCATGTCGACACAGCGAACAATTTCCTCCGGCCGCCCTACGCCCATCGCATAGCGGGGCTTATCGGGGTCCATCGCCTCGGCGGCAAATTGGAGGGATTCCTCGTGCAGCGTGCCGTCGCCCCTGAGCGGCCAGCCGCCAAAGCCGAAGCCGTCAAACCCGATCTCGCGCAGGCGCTCGCCGCACTCCATGCGAAGGGCGCGGTCGCCGCCGCCCTGTACGATGCCAAAGAGAAGGGGCTTGTCCTCCTTCCCGCAGAACAGCTTGTCAAACTCCGCCCGGCACCTCTTTCCCCAGGCGACGGTCAGCTCCACGCTGCGCCGCTGCGCATCGGGCGCGTCGTCCGGGTGGGTGCAGAGGTCGAGGGCCATCAGAATGTCGCTCCCCAGCTGGTACTGGGCCTGGATGCACTTTTCAGGGGTAAAGATCATTTTTCCGCCGCTGTCCGGCCGGAAGATGATCTCCCCGTCCCGAATTTCGCCGTAGGAGGGATTCTCACGGATCAGCGAGAAAAGCTGGAAACCGCCCGAATCTGTCAGTATCGCCCCCGGCCAGCCGCAAAAGGCGTGCAGCCCGCCCAGAGACTTTACCAGCCGCGCGCCGGGCCTTTGATAGAGGTGAAACGTGTTCATGACGACACCCGGTACCTGCGCGCTTTCGGCGTCGTCGAACCCCGCCGCCCGGAGCGCCCCGTAGGTCGCGTCCGGGAAGAATGCGGGCAGCGGTACCGCTCCGCGCCGGGTTATGAGCTCTTGCATGACGAGACCTCCAGCTTCTCCACGATGCGCAGGGAGGCGCTTCTTGCGCGCGGGTTCTCCTTGAGCTCTGATTCCGACGCCGTGACGGGCTTCCGGGTGACAAGCCGCACCGACGGCAAGCGCCCGCAGATGCAGATGGGGATGTCCTTCGGGCACACGCAGGGGTCGGCCATGGACCGGAACGTATTTTTGACCACGCGGTCCTCCAGCGAGTGGAACGAGATCACGCACAGCCGCCCGCCTGGGGCGAGCAGGCCGATGATGTCGCGCAGCGCCCCCTCCAGCGGGGCCAGCTCGTCGTTGACCGCGATGCGCAGCGCCTGGAACGAGCGCCGCGCCGGGTGGCTGCCATCCTTGATCCGGAATTTTTTCGGGATGGCGGCGTCGATAATATTCACCAGATCGCCGGTGGTCTCCACGGACTTCTTCATCCGCCGGTCGCAGAGGACGCGGGCGATGTGCCGCGACCAGTTTTCCTCGCCGTATTCCCGGAGAATCCGGGCGATTTCGTCCTCCGACCACTCGTTGACGATCGTGCGCGCGCTCAAAAGCTGGCTTCGGTCCATGCGCATGTCGAGGGGCGCGTCCTCATGGTAGGAAAAGCCCCGCGCGCCGTCGTCCAGCTGCGGAGAGCTGACGCCGAGGTCGAGCAGCGCGCCATTCAGAAGCGTGACGCCTCTCTCCTCGAGCAGCGCCTTCGCGTCGTGAAAATTTCCGTACACGGGAAAAAAGCGCGGGTCCCGGATGCGCGCGCCGGCCGCTTCCAGCGCCGACGCGTCCCGGTCGATACCGTAGAGCCGCCCGCTGGGGCCAAGCCGCGCGATGATCTCCGAAGAATGGCCGCCGCCGCCCAGCGTACCGTCCAGATAGGCGCCATCTGGCCGGATGGCGAGGCCGTCCAGGCATTCCCGGAGCAGCACCGGAATGTGGTGAAAGGTCATACTTTGTCTCCCGTAACGAGCGCGGGCAGTACCCGCGGGAACTGCTCCATGCGCTCTGAAATAAAGCGGCGCGCGTGCGCCGCGGCTTCGGGCCAAGACGGATGGCCCAGGAGCTTGTCGATCACATCAAACCGGGTCACCGGCACCTTGAGAAGGATCCGCCGCGCGCCCTCGGACAGCGGCGAATGCGGCTCCATCGCCCCGTGAACGCAGGCGGCGCACACCGCGCCGCCGAGGCGCTCCGAAAACGCGCAGGGGCCGGCGGCTTCGCGCCCGCAGAGTACGCATTTGTCCATCCGGGGCGCCTGGCCGAGGAGCGCCAAATAGTGCAGCTCAAAGGCCGCGGTGACGAGCTCCGGCGGAAGCGTCGAATAGGCGAGAAACGCCAGCGCCTTCAGGGACAGGAAGAAGAGCGCTTCGCTCTCCTCCCCCGGAAGCGCCGCAAGCGCGATCAGGTGCAGGTAATACGCGCCGTGGGTCAGCTTGTCCAGGTCCTCGCGGATGGGAAAGTAGCTCTCCGTCACCTGACAGCTTGTGACGGTGTAGCGCCCCTTTGACTCGGCCAGCGTGAATTCGCCCGCGCAGAACGGCTCGGCGGCGTTAATGAGCGGCGACTTCGGCCTTCTGCAGCCGCGAACCACCGCCTCGACGCGCCCCATCGACGGGGAAAGGAGGGTCACCATCCGGTCGTAGTCGCGCCAGTCGCTGCGCCGGAGCACCACGGCGCTCGTCGTAAGCATGGGCGGCTAGTCCCGCGGCTCGTAGCCCAGCGTGCGCAGGTCGCCCGGCCGGTTGCGCCAGTCTTCCCGCACCTTGACCCAGAGCTTCAGGTTGACCTTCGTATCCAGAAGGCGCTCGATGTCCATGCGCGCCTCGGTGCCGATCTTGCCCAGCATCGCGCCGCGCTTGCCAATGATGATGGCCTTGTGGCTCTCCCGCTCGCAGTAGAGGTTGGCGTGAATCTCGGTCATGGTCGGCCCCGCCTCGATGGACAGCATCTCGACGCCCACGCCGTGGGGAATCTCCTCCCTGAGGTTGAGTAGCGCCTTCTCGCGGACGATCTCGGAGATCAGAATCCGCTCGGGCTGGTCGGTCATCATGTCGTCCGGGAAGTATTTCGGGCCTTCCGGCATGGCGGACTTGATGAGCGCCAGCAGTTCGTCCATGCCGTCGCCGCGCCGGGCGGAAACCGGCACGATCTGGTCGAAGGGCACATCCTTCAGCTTTTGAAGCTCCGGCATCAGCGTCTCCGGGGTAGAAAGGTCGATCTTGTTGACGGCGAGGAATTTGGGGCAGCGCATCTTGCCCAGGTCCTCGAGCACGTTAAGATCGCCCGCGCCGACGTGGGTTGCGTCCACCACGCAGAGCACCGCGTCCACGCCCTCCCGCGCCTCCGTGGCGGCGCGGACCATGTACTCGCCCAGCTTGGTGCGGGGCTTGTGCAGGCCGGGGGTGTCGACGAACACGATCTGCCAGTCCTCGCCGGTGGCGACGCCCATGATCTTGGTGCGGGTGGTCTGAGGCCGGTCGGAGACGATGGCCACCTTTTCGCCGACGAAGCGGTTCATGATCGAGGATTTGCCCACGTTGGGGCGGCCCAGGATCGCGACAAAGCCGGAATGAAATTTCAAGGGGTTGTCCTCCTTATAACTCGTAAACGGCGTTTCAGGCCAGATCTTCCGGCCCGAAGGCGCGGGGCAGGAGCTCCGTCAGCGGGACGGCGGTGAATTTGCCCGTTTTCCGCGCGCCGCAGATCACCCGCATGTCTTTTGAAAATTCGTTCAGCACCTGGCGGCAGATGCCGCAGGGCCAGGCGTCTTGGTCCTCGCCCGCCACCGCGACGGCGGTGAACTTCACCGCGCCCTCCGAAACCGCCTTGACGATGGCGGTGCGCTCGGCGCAGATGGTGCCGCCGTAGGAGGCGTTCTCCACGTTGCAGCCGGTGAACACACGGCCGTCCTCCGAAAGAAGCGCCGCGCCCACCCGGAAGTGGGAATAGGGCACGTAGGCGTTGTCCATCGCCTTTGCGGCGAGCTCAAAAAGCGCCCGGTCGGTCATGGATTTCCCTCCCTCGATAGTGCCGTCATGGAAAGCGCTTTTTCCTCGATTTCGCGCATCTTTCGCCGGCCCGGCTCGTCCTCATGGTCGTAGCCCATCAGGTGGCACACGCCGTGGGCGGTCAGAAAGCCCAGCTCCCGGGAAAGCGGGTGGCCGTACTCCGCCGCCTGCGCCCGCGCGGTGGGCAGCGAGATCACAAGATCGCCCAGGAACGATAGCCCGCTGGACGGGTCATACTCCCGCTTCACGCGCTTCGGGCATTTTCCGGCGGTCTTTCCCGCCGGATAGGCGATAACGGGGAAGCTGAGCACGTCCGTCGCCCGGTCGATGCCCCGCTGCGCCAAGTTGATTTCGCGGATCGCCTCGTCGTCCACGAGGCGCGCGGCGACAAACGCGCCGGTCACACCCTCGACATCCATCGCCGCGCGGGCGACCGCGTCCATCAGGGCGAGGGCGTCCTCCGGCGCGCCGGGGGTTTCGATCTCAAGCGTCAGCGCGCTTCGGTTCATCGTTGGGCTCCCTTCCGGCGTCCGGCCAGGGCCGCCTGGGCTGCGGGGGACGGCTGGGGATTGTGACCTCCGGGTACTCGATGCGGTCGTGGTACACGCCGGTCAGCACGGTCATGAACGCCTCGCCGATCTTGGAAAGGTCGCTGAAGGTCAGCGGGCATTCGTCAAACTGGCCGTCCTCCAGCTTGCCCTGGATCATCTTGCGGATGAGCTGGGGCAGCCTGTCCGGCGACGCGTCGGAGGCGGCGCGGGCTGCGGCCTCGATGGTGTCGGCCATCATCACGATGGCGGCCTCGCGGCTCCTGGGCCGGGGCCCGTCGTAGCGGAAGTCGGCCACGTCCACGTCCACGCCCTGCCTCGAGGCCTTGTCGTAGAAGTACAGAACCGGCGAGTCCCCGTGGTGCTGCAGGATGATCTCCTGAATTTCCTCCGGCAGATGCGCCCGGACGGCCATCTCCACGCCGTCGTGGGGGTGGGCGGTCAGGATGGCGGTGGATACGCGGGGATCGGTGCGGTCGTGGGGGTTGTCGTTCATCTGGTTTTCCTTGAAGTACATGGGCCGCTTGAGCTTGCCGATGTCGTGGTAGTAGGCGCCTACCCGGGCGAGCAGCGCGTTGGCGCCCACCGCGCCCGCCGCGGCCTCGGCCAGGTTCGCAACCAGAATCGAGTGGTGGTAGGTGCCCGGCGTCTCCAGAAGGAGCCGCCGAAGCAGCGGCTGATTGGGGTTTGAAAGCTCCATCAGCTTTGAGGTGGTGACGAGGTTAAACGCCCATTCGAGGAGCATCGCCTCGAGGATCGTGAGCACAGCGCTGATGAGCGCGCTGCCGCCCGACCAGAGCGCCCAGAGCATGACGTTTTGAATGTCCGCGCTGTTGACGAGCCCCACCGCAACGGTGGTCAGCATGTTGATGAGCAGCACCACCGTGCCGGACATCAGAATCCCCGGGAAGCTGTGGCGCTCCCGCAGCACCGGAATCACCGCGGTGCCGGCCACCAGCGCCGTCAGCATCACGCCGAACATGGTGGCGGTGAACATGCCGTTGTCGACAGAGGCCAGAAGGCCCATCAAAATCGACAGGAAGATGTTGACCACCAGCGCGAGGCGGGGCTTGATGAGCAGCGTCGTCAGCATCGCGCCCAGCGTCACCGGGATCAGGTAGGCGTTCACCTTGCGGAACGCCAGCGCCCAGGCCACCGTGGTCACGAGGATGACCGAGATTAGCGCCACGCGCTTCGGGTCCCGGAGCATGTCCGGGATGAAGGAGTAGATGTAGAGCACCAGCGCCAGTGTGAGGAGGGCGAGCAGCAGCGCCAGCCCCAGGTACAGCGAGATGTCCACCGCCCGGTCCTTCAGCATGCCGAGGCTGTTGAGCATCTCAATCTGCGGCGCGGTAACCACCTCGCCCGCGCGGATGATGTTCTGGCCCTTTTTGTAGACCACGTCCTCCACCGACTCGCGGGCGGCCTGCCGCTTCTGCTCGGTGGTCTCTTCATCCAGCAGCATGTTGGCGCGCAGGTGGGCGGAGACGACCGCCTCTGCCGCGGCGGCGAGGTTTGAATCATAGCCGTCGTTGGCCAGCTCGCGCCCGATCTTGACGGCGGCTTCCCACTCCTGCCCCTCGGCCACCTTGGAGGAGAGCGTCTCCCGGGCCATCGAAAGCGCGGCGGCGGCGAGTTCTGACAGGGTCTCGTCGCCGGCGTCGAGGGCGGCGGAGAGCGCCGCTTCCGCCAGTTCCACCGGCCGCATCGCCTGGGCGGCCTTTGAAAGCGACGCGTCGTTCAAGTCGGAAACGGTGCCGTCGGGGTTCACGCGAAGCTGCGCCAGCGCGCGGAGCTGGGCGAAGCTGTCCTCAATTTTTGTAAGCACTTCGGGCATCACGCTGTCGTCGCTCTGGTAGGAGGGCTGAACCTCCCGCACGGCCGCGTCGATGAGCATGTTTGTGGTGATGGTGTCCTTGACGTCCTTCGAGGCGGTGATCGTGCGGCTGGCGACTTCGCCCGCCTTCAGATCGTACCGCTCCGGCGCAAGCGCGCCGGCCATCAGAAGAAACAGCGCCGCGTAGGCGGCCATGCCGATGAAAAGCGACATCAGCGCCGGGCGCAGCGGAGGCTTTTCCTCCTCCCGCTGGGCCGCGCGCTTGCGACCGGGGCGCGCGAAAGAGATCCCCCTGTCTCGGGACATGGGGTTTGCGGTCTGTTCCTGCTTAGCGACGGACTCCGGCTTCGGCGCAGGCTCCGGCTTCGCGGCAGGTTCCTGCTTTGGCACGGATTCGGCCTTCGGCGCGGGCTCCGGCTTCGCTGCGGGCTCCGGCTTCGCGGCGGGTTCCGGCTTCGGCGCGGATTCCGGCTTCGAGGCGGATTCGGCCTTCGGCGCGGGCTCCGGCTTTGGCACGAATTCCGACTTTGGCGCGGATTCCGGCTTCGGCGTGGATTCCGGCTTCGCGGCGGGCTCCGGCTTCACAGCGGATTCCGGCTTCGGCGCGGATTCCGGCAGGTTGTCCTTTTCCATTTCGCTCCCCCGGCGGCGTCTCTTCGGCACCGCTCAGAATGTAAAGTATCCCCTTGACCTTTCCAATCGTTCCCGGCAGTATTGGGACGAATTCCCAATGCGCCTTCCAATCGTTTCAGTGGCGTGCGTGCAAACCCCGCCGTATCTTCCGATCGTTCCCGGCGACATGCGCGCCGGGAACGGTTTCTGTAGCCAGTGTGTTTACTGGCGGAAGAAACGATTCCTCAAGTCAGCGAGCCGCCCGAAACCCGAAGGGTTTTAGGCGAGCGCAGGAATTCCCGTTCCCACGTGCTGAAAGATCCGAAGGAGATTTCAGCGCAATCGTCAGCGAGCCGCCCGAAACGCTTTGGCGTTTAGGCGAGCGCAGAAGCCCCCGTTCTCAAGCGCTGAAAGACGCGAAGCGTATTTCAGCGCAAGCGTCAGCGCAGTCTTTAGCGCCTCTTCGTGTTCCGCTCGTAGGCCTTGACGATCGCCTGCACCAGCTCGTGGCGGACGACGTCCCGGTGGGTGAGCGTCACGATGGCGATGTCCTCCACGCCTCTAAGCACTTCCAGCGCCTCAATAAGGCCGCTTCTTTTGCCGGCGGGCAGGTCGATCTGGGTGATGTCGCCGGTGATGACCATGCGGCTTCCCATGCCCATGCGGGTCAAAAACATCTTCATCTGCTCGGAGGTGGTGTTCTGCGCCTCGTCCAGGATGATGAAGGCGTCCGACAGCGTGCGGCCGCGCATGTACGCCAGCGGCGCGACCTCCACTGCGCCCCGCTCCAGGAGGCGCTGATAGCCCTCGACGCCCATCATCTCATTGAGCGCGTCGTACAGTGGCCTTAGGTACGGGTCCACCTTTTGCTGCAGATCGCCGGGCAGAAAGCCCAGCTTCTCGCCCGCCTCGACGGCCGGGCGGGTCAGGATGATGCGCTCGATGTCCTTGTTTTTGAGCGCCACCACGGCCATCGCGATGGCGAGGTAGGTCTTGCCCGTGCCCGCCGGGCCGATGGCGAAGGTGGCGGTGTGGTTTTTGATGGCGTCCACATAGTGCTTCTGCCCCAGCGTCTTGCACTTGACCTGGCGGCCCCGGTAGGTGATGGCGATGGCGCCCTGCATGATTTCGTCGATGCGGTCGGCGTTGCCCTCGGAGGCCAGCTCGATGGCGTAGCGGATGCGGGACCGGTCAATGGCCTCGCCCCGCTCGACGATGCCCAGGAGCCGCTCCAACACCGTGCGGCACAGAAGCGCCTTTTCCTCCTCGCCGGAGATGGTGATTTCGCTGCCGTGGGCGAAGATTTCCACGCCCAGCTCGTCGCGCAGAAGCTTTACATTCTCGTCGTGCAGGCCGAAAAGCGCGATGAACTGATCGGGCTTGTCGACCTCCATTTTTGTTCTATAGAGTGTTTCCAATCATTCTTCCTCCGCAAGCGCCTTCTCGGTGGAACCCGCGATGTTCATGCGCAGTTCGAGAACGGCGCGCGCGCGGATTTTTTCCCCTTCTATCATACTATAATCTACCCATTTGTCAATCTCGTCAGACATTTCGGGCCGATTGGCGCGGGCGATGCGCAGCGCTTTTTCGGAAATTTCACGCTTTACGGTCTCCGCATCCAGCTGTGTGACGCGGCTTTTCAGCTCCACATGGCGCACCCTTGAAACCCCCAGCGGCACGAACAGCCCGCCGACGGGCAGAAAGCTCTCCTCCCTTTTCTCCAGCCGGAACGGCTCCGCGTTCGTCAGCGGCAGCACGAAATACGGCCCCGTCAGCGCGCTTTCGGTGCGCTCGCCGCCGGTGGGGACGAGCTCCTCCAGCGAAGTGGAAGCCTCCGCCGCGCCCTCCACCCACACCCGCGCCACGACGCTGCCCAGCGCGCACACGCCCCGGGTCAGTTCGTCAGTCACTTTTTCTTCGCCCCGGATCAGCACCTGCCCGCGGCGTACGGTGTCGCCGGGCTTCACCGCCGCCATGCCCGCCAGCACCGTGACGGACTCCACCACCCCGTCCCGGACGGCGCGCAAATCCCGCGCGGCCTCCGGGTCGTAGAGGGCGGGCGGCTGGTCCTCGCCCACCGCGTCGATCAACAGCCTTACGCCCTGCCGCTTTACGCCCACGTAAGTGAGGTCTCCGGCTTCGCTCAAAAGCCGCTGGGAGAGGGCGTAGGCGTCGAGACCGCCCAGGTCCATGCCCACCCGGACGCCGAGCTTGCGCATGGCGGCTTCCAGCCCCGCGGGCTCCGCGCCGGTCAGGCGCACCTCCACCAGCCACGCCCGGCCGGACAGGATCGCCAGCGCGGAGAGCAGGATCACGAGGGACAGCGCCATCGCCATCCGCTGCCGGAAGGCGGCCTTCACCCTGGGGATGCCGCCCACGCGGACGACCTTCACATCCAGCTTGTACCTTTCCGCCAGTTTCATCAGGCGGTCGGCGTCCGTGTCCCCGGTGCGTAATAGCGTCTCCCGGGCGCTTATCCGCTCCGCCGAGCCGATCCGGATGCCCTCAGACCGGGCGCGGTCGATCAGTTTTTCGACCATCAATCCCCGATGGCGCAGGACGACCGGCCCGCTCACCGGGCCCCTCCCCGGCCGGGCGGGCCGCCCCGCCCATTCGCCGCCGTTTGTCCCGGTGCCGCCGGGTGTCCCGGTGCCGCCGACGTTTCCTGTTCCGCCGTCTCCGATGCCGGGCGCTCCGGCGGCAGCTCAATGGCCTGGATCTCGCCGCGCACGGTCAGCGCGTCGGGGCGGATCTGGGTAAGCAAAAGTGATGTTCCGCGTATCGACAGAACCCCCTGCCGCGTCATCAGCCTGACGCAGGTGGGGCTGAATTCCAAAATGCCCGTATGGTTTTCCACCATCGCCCGCCGCCCGCCCGCCAGCATCAGCCGGGGCAGCGCGCCCGCCGCCTCCTCCAGCCACTCCATCGCCGGGAACGCGCCCGCCCGCGCGCGGCCCGGCGCCCTGCGCGACGCCATACACACACCCCCTCCATGATGCTATGCGCCGCGGGGGGGCGATATTTATACATGCTTCGCCGGGCAATGAAAATCTTCCGGCGCTCCTTTTCGTCGCACAGAAGTCGGGCCGGTTTCCCGAAGCGCTTCGGTCTTCCCACTCGTAACCCTTCCTTATATTCCCCCTGTTAAAAATAGAGTTGAAAAGCCGGATTCGCTCTGTTATACTATATTTTAGATTTGTACGCCCGAAAAGGAGTGGTTGATGTGCAGGCCGCCTTGGATGCGACGGGCTTTGGGCTTCCCTACCTTTGGAAGCGCGACGACCGGCAATACATGATGCGCTCGGAAAAGCGGCCCAGCTACCGTCCGCGCCCGCAGGGCGGCAACGGAAACGGAAACCGCCGCCGCCGCCGTCCCCGGCGCGTCTGGTACGCGGTGATGACGGTGCTGCTGCTCGTCCTACTGTGGCCGGTGGGCCTTATCCCGCTGTGGGCGAGGCGGCTGCGCTGGAGCGGCCTTGTCAAGTCCGCGGTCATGGTTTTGACCTGCGCGGTGTTTTTACTGGGCTTCTCCTACCTTTTGACGATGGAAACCAAGGTGGACGCCATCAAGACCGCCCAGCTGAGCGTGCGCGATTCGATGACCAAGATCGCCGAATCCCTCGAAGCCGCGGCGCGCGATTCCGGCCAATTCACCGGGAACGCATCCCGCATTTCTTCCGGAACGGCGAGCCTTACCCGAAAGGCGCTCCTTACCGCGATCCCGGCCGCCCGGCAAAATATGGAGGCCTTATACGCCCAGACGGGCAGGCTGGCAGCGATTTCCGCCCGCGGCGCGCTGGGCGCGGTGAAGCAGACGCTCTACGACACGGGCCTCGCGCCCACGCCCAGCCCCGCGCCGACACCGGAGCCGACGCCCACCCCCAGCCCGACACCGTCGCCCAGCCCGACGCCCTCCCCCCCGGTGGAGATGGTCTGGCGCGTTCCGGGCGAAGCCGTTTACCACAATGACCCCACCTGCGGCGGCATGATCGGCGCGGAGGAAATCACCCTCGCCGAGGCGCAGGAGGAAGGGCTGATGCCCTGCGAAGCCTGCGTACTGGCCGCCGGACAATCCCCCAAACCGACGCTCGGCACGCAGCCGCTGGCGACCGCGATGGCGGTGATCACCGAATCCGAAGCGCCGCTGGCCACCGGGCCGGCCGCCGATGCCCAGGCCGCGTCGAGGTCGCTGACCCAGACGCTGCCTCCGGAGG
>JAEZTD010000232.1 GCA_023443705.1 Bacillota bacterium
GCGGCGCAGACCATCAACAGTCCCCCGTTGGTTTCAATCGTTCCCGGCGGCGTGTACGCCGGGAACGGGAGGGCGCCACCAGTACGCATACTTGGTGGCGCCATCCGAACCTTCGGTCAGTGCGCCGCTCGGAAATTCCGGGGAATTTCAGGCGCACGCAGGATTTTCCCTTCGCATCAAAAAACCGCCGGGTTTTTTGATGCTTTGCGCCGCGGGACGCTCGAAAGCGGCCCGCGGCGGTCCGGTTCTATATTCTTCTGTCTCAGACGACGTAGGCCTTCAGGTCATCCTTCAAGTCGTCGTTCGCGCCATCACTGACCAGATCCAGCGGCTTGGTCAGATCCATGGAGAAAATCCCCAAGATGGACTTGGCATCGACGACGTAGCGGCCGTGCACCAGCGACAGGTCTTCACTGTACTGCGAGGTGATCTTGACGAAATCCTTGACCGAATTGGCATCCATGAACTTCACTGTGAGCTTCATAACGTTTCCCTCCCGTTCGCTCGGTTTCTTTCTTCTTCTCTTTCCGACGACTATATGATAACCCGGGATTGTAAAAGGGCGGTACCAGCTCGGTAACGTTTCCGGTCAATTTTGGTGATTGCGTGTTAAGTGCTTCGGAGGACCGCCCACGCCACTGCGCGCGGTTGATTTTTTGCCGCGTTTAAGGTATTATGGGGAAAACGCCGGATTCTTTTGCGGGAGGCAAACGCGTGCCCACATTCAATCAGGAAAACATCAGGAATTTCTGCATCATTGCGCACATCGACCACGGCAAGTCGACGCTGGCGGATCGTCTGCTCGAAAAGACCGGCGTGATGGCGCTCCGGGACATGACCGATCAGGTGCTCGATTCGATGGAACTGGAGCGTGAGCGCGGCATCACCATCAAGTCGAAGGCCGTGCGCATGCCCTATACGGCGGCGGACGGCGTCACCTACACCCTGAACCTCATCGATACCCCCGGCCACGTGGACTTCACCTACGAGGTGTCCCGAGCGCTGGCGGCGTGCGAGGGCGCGGTGTTGGTGGTGGACGCAAGCCAGGGCATTGAGGCGCAGACGCTGGCCAACGTCTACATGGCGCTGGAGCACGACCTCGAAATCGTGCCGGTCATCAACAAGATCGACCTGCCCAGTGCCCAGCCGGAGGTGGTGCGCCATGAGATCGAGGATGAAATCGGCCTCGACGCGTCGGACTGCCCGCTGGTTTCCGCCAAGCAGGGCGTGGGCATCGAGGATGTGCTGACCGCCGTGGTCAGCCGCGTTCCCCCTCCGAAAGGCGATGTGAACGCGCCGATGCGCGCGCTGATCTTCGACAGCTATTACGACAACTACCGGGGGGCGATCAGCTCCGTCCGGCTCATGAGCGGCACCGTGCGCGTGGGCGACCGCATCCGCATGATGGCCAGCGGCCACGAATTCGACGTGACCGAGGTCGGTGCGTTTCAGCCCGGCGGCTACAAGCCCTCCGAATGCCTGTACGCGGGCGAGGTAGGCTACGTCGCCGCGTCCATCAAGGACATCGCGGACATCCGCGTGGGCGACACCATCACGCTGGCCCAGATGCCCGCCAAGGAACCGCTGCCCGGCTACAAGCCGGTCTTGCCGATGGTCTATTGCGGCATTTACCCGGCGGACGGCGCGGACTACGAGGACCTCAAGGACGCGCTGGAGCGGCTTCGGCTCAACGACGCGGCCATTTTCTACGAGCCGGAGACCTCCGTCGCGCTGGGCTACGGCTTCCGCTGCGGCTTTCTGGGCTTACTCCACATGGAGATCATTCAGGAGCGGCTGGAGCGGGAGTTCGACCTGAACCTCGTCACCACCGCCCCCAGCGTGGTCTACCACGTGGTAAAGACCAATGGTGAAAAGATCACCATCGACAACCCCACGAACCTCCCGCCGGTACAGGAGATCGACTGGATGGAGGAGCCCTTCGTGGACGCCCAGGTCATCACGCCCCAGGACTACGTGGGTGCGATCATGGAACTGTGCCAGGACAAGCGCGGCACCTTCCGGGACATGAAGTACATCGAGGGCGGCCGCGTGCTCTTGAAGTACGATCTGCCGCTCAACGAGGTCATCTATGATTTCTTCGACCAGCTCAAGAGCCGCACCCGCGGCTACGCGTCGTTTGACTATTCGCTGAAGGGCTACGTGAAGAGCGACCTGGTCAAGTTGGACATTCTCTTAAACGGCGACACCTGCGACGCGCTTACGATCATCGTCCACCGGGACCGCGCCTACCCCAGGGGCCGCTCCATCGCCGAAAAGCTGAAGGACGCGATCCCGCGCCAGCTGTTCGAGATCCCGATCCAGGCGGCCATCGGCGGCAAGGTCATCGCCCGCGAGACGGTCAAGGCGCTCCGGAAGGACGTCCTCGCCAAGTGCTACGGCGGCGACATCACCCGGAAGAAGAAGCTGCTTGAAAAGCAGAAAGAGGGCAAGAAGCGCATGCGCCAGGTGGGCAACGTCGAAGTGCCTAGCGAGGCGTTCATGGCGGTGCTCAAGATGGATTAGGGGGCGTCGGGATGCAGGGGGAACGGGACAATTCGCGCGCTTCGAACGCGCAGGAGGCACGGCGGGAGAAGCCGCGCTATGAAATCGTCAACACCCTCAGACGGGAGGACCTTGCCGGGTTTTACCGCGTCCATCTGGCGCACAGCTACCGTTCGGGCATGTGGGTCGTCCGCATTGCGGGCGCAGCGCTGATGGCGCTGGGCATCGTGGACAAGCTCTACCTCGGCGGTGGCGGCGCGGTGTTTGAAATCGGCTGCGGCGCGGGCTTCTTCCTGTTGTCGTTCCTGCTGGGCCGCCTCGTGGGGTTCTCCGCCACCCGCTCCTTTTCCGGCGCTGGCCGGGCGCTCTACCGGTTCTATGACGACGCGTTTGAGGTCAAGTACGAAACCGGAACCGAACGGCACCCCTACGCCGACGTCCGGCAGATTCTGGTGTCGAAGAGCACCTTGTACCTCTACATCGGCAAGATGCAGGCCTTCGTTCTGAACGGCGAAGCGCTGGGCGGCCGCCTAGCGGAACTTGCCGCCTTCCTCTCCCTGAAGACGGGCCGCAAGGTTGCGCCCGTCGGCCGCGCGTCATGAAGCCTGTCGCGCTGTACGTTCACATCCCCTTCTGTGTAAAAAAGTGCGCCTATTGCGATTTCCGCTCCTGGCCGGGGCGGGAGCGCGATTGGGCGCGCTATTTGAATGTGCTGGAGGAGGAATTCGCGTCCGCCGCCAAGCGCTATGGCAAGGTGCCGGTTCGGACCGTCTTTATCGGCGGCGGCACGCCGTCCGTATTGCCGGAGGACGCGGTCATGCGCATCCTGGCCATGACGCGGGCCCGGTTTGAGCTTTTGCCGGACGCGGAGATCACGGTCGAGGCGAACCCCGGCACGCTGTTGCCGGAGAAGCTCCGCGCCTACCGGGATTCCGGCGTCAACCGCCTGTCCATCGGCCTTCAGGCCGCGCAGCCGGGACTTCTGAAAATGCTGGGGCGCGTCCACAGCCCGGAGGATGCCGTGCGCGCGGTGGCGTGGGCGCGGGAAGCAGGGATTAAAAACATCAACCTAGACCTGATGTACGCGCTGCCGGGGCAGACGATGGCCGCGTGGGTGGAATCCGTCAAGTTCGCGCTGAGCCTGAACCCGGAGCACCTGTCCCTGTACAGCCTGATCGTGGAGCCGGGCACGCCCATCGAGCGCGCCGTCGCCTCGGGCGAACTGACCGCCCCGGAGGATGAGGTCTCAATTGCGATGCAGCGCGCCGCCGGGCGCATCCTGTCCCGGCGGGGATTTGTGCGCTACGAGATTTCGAACTATGCGCTGCCGAGCTTTGAATGCCGCCACAACCTGGTCTACTGGGAGCGGGGCGACTACCTGGGGCTGGGATGCGCCGCCCATTCGATGATGGCGGGCGAGCGGTTTGAAAACACCGGCGACCTGGACGAATACCTTTCGGGCGTTCGGGAGGTCGCGCGCCGCGCCATTACCGCCGACGAGGCGCGGGAGGAAGCGATACTCCTCGGCACCCGTACCGCCCGCGGCATCCCGCTGGAGCTGGTCGCAAAAAAGCTGGAGGCGATCAAGCGCCTGGAGGCGGGCGGCTTCGTAAAGCGGGCAGGCGGGCGGCTGATCCTGACCGAACGGGGCATGGAAGTGCAGAACGCGGTGGTGCTGGAGCTGGTGTAATACCAATCCGAAACATTCATTCTTCGTCGGACCGGATCTTTTCGCCGAGAACTGTGACGCCTTCCGCTCAAAATAGCGCTGCATTTCACGCCGAAGGCGTATCCCGAAGGGTTTCCTCGCTCCGGCTCCTTGTTCTCAATCGAAAATCTCTCGGCCCTTTGGAAGAATTAATATTCCTCTTGGTATAACCGTTAAATCCGCGGTTCCCCCTTGACACGCGCTGGGAATCGCGGTATTCTATTGACAGATAATTAGAAAATTGTCTAAATGTCTAAGAACGGAGGGATCGCATGGGCGACGCCTGGGACGCGCTGGCCGACCCGACGCGCAGGCACATCCTGAAGCTTCTGCGTACGGCCGACCTGAATGCAGGGGAGATTGCGTCGAAATTCGATATGACCAAACCGTCGATCAGCCACCACCTGAACATCCTGAAGAATGCGGACCTGGTCCGCGCGGAGCGCAGCGGGCAGAACATCGTCTACTCGATCAATACGAGTGTCCTGGAGGATCTGATGGACCTGATCGCCGACATGACCGGGAGGGGAATGAAAGAATGAAGATCAAGGCGTTTCTCATCGGGGCGGCGCTCAGCGCCATCGCGATGGCATTTGTGATCGCAGGCATCGAGGCGGACATCGTGCCGGTGCACTTCAACTATCTGGGCGAGGCCGACCAGTGGGCGAACAAGTGGGTCTACCTGATCTTCGCGATGATCCCGCTGGCGGAAATGGGTTCCTACCTCATTTACCGCAGGGTCAACGCGAACAATGAAAAAGTTCAGAAGAACGCGCCTTACGAGGAGAGCGTCGTGGCGCTGACGGGGCTTTTCCTCGCGGCGGTGGGCTGGTTCTTTCTTCTGACCGTGCGCTCGGGTGCGGACCGGCTGGACACTTCCTGGGCGTGTCTGATTTTCGGAGGATTGGGGCTTCTGATGGTATACATCAGCAACTTCATGGCGAAGATCCGGCCGAACCACACGATGGGCTTTCGGGTAAAGTGGACGCTTCGTGACGAAACGGTCTGGATCAAAACCCACCGCATCGCGGGCTACACCGGCGTCGCCGGCGGGCTCATCATCCTCGTCGGCAGCCTTCTGGGCATGGCGCTTCAGGTGTGGGTGGCGTTTGCCGGGTTCGCGCTGGGCATGGTTATCATGGTGGGCATCCCGCTTGTCTACGCGCGAAATCTCTACAACGAGCTGCACCCGCTCGAAAAGTAAAGCGCTCCGCGTTCGTTTATCCCCCCGGCGGCACACCCGCTGGGGGATTTCGCGCGAAAATTTCCGGGGTTCCGCCACAGAGCGCCGTCTGGACATCCGCGGCGGGCGCAAGGATTATTCGCTTCGCAAAATAACCTGGGGCCGCTATACAAACATGGCCAAATCCGGTATAATAGAATATCCGATTTGTATTTGGGGGAAGAACATGCGTTGGATTGCAAGCGCGGCATTCGGGCTCGAAGGGCTCGTCAAGCGTGACCTTGAGCGATTGGATGCAGGCGGCATCCGCACGTTGC
>JAEZTD010000262.1 GCA_023443705.1 Bacillota bacterium
CCTGATAGCTGGCGGTGGGCGCCTTGGAGTCGATGGTCAGCTTCGGCGCGGCCTCCGGGTTGAAGCGGTACATCGGCCAGTAGCCGGCGGCGACCGCCTTCTTGATCTCGGCCTGGGCGTTGTTCATCTTGATGCCGTGGTTGATGCAGGGCGAGTAGGCGATGATCAGCGACGGGCCCTTGTACGCCTCGGCCTCGTGCATGGCCTTGATGAGCTGGTTCATGTCCGCGCCCATGGCGACCTGCGCCACGTACACGTAGCCGTAGCTCATGGCCATCATGCCCAGATCCTTCTTGCGCGTGCGCTTGCCGGCGGCGGCAAACTTGGCCACCGCGCCGGTGGGCGACGCCTTGGAGGCCTGGCCGCCGGTGTTGGAGTACACCTCGGTGTCGAGCACCAGGATGTTGACGTCCATGTTGGAGGCGATCACGTGGTCGAGTCCGCCGTAGCCGATGTCGTAGGCCCAGCCGTCGCCGCCGATGATCCAGACGGACTTCTTGACCAGCTGGTCGGCGTCCTCGAGGACCTCGCGCGCGAGCGCGCACGCCTCGCAGGTGCAGACCTTGCCGTTGGCGAGCCAGTCCTTCTCCCACTCGGTGCCGGTGAGGTCGACATCCACGCCGTCCTTGCACGCGGCGATGAGCCGGTCGGCCGCGAGTTTCGAGCCTTCGCCGTCGTCCATCTTCTCAAGCCAGTCGGCGCCAGCGGCCTTGATGGCCTCGTCGGCGTACTCGACGGCGATGAGCTTCTTCACCGTTTCCGCAAGGCGCTCGCGGCGCTGCACGCTCGCCAGGTTCATACCAAAGCCGAACTCGGCGTTGTCTTCGAACAGGCTGTTCGCCCAAGCCGGGCCGCGGCCTTCGTCGTTCACGGTGTAGGGGCAGGTGGGCGCGGAGCCGCCGTAGATCGACGAGCAGCCGGTGGCGTTGGCCACGACCATGCGGTCGCCGAACAGCTGGGTGACCAGCTTGACGTAGGGCGTCTCGCCGCAGCCGGCGCAGGCGCCGGAGAACTCAAACAGCGGCTTTTTGAACTGCGAGCCCTTGATGGAGCGGGTGTTGAGCGCGCCCTTGAACTCGGGCTGCTTGATAGCAAATTCCCAGTTGGTCTCTTCGATCTTCTGGCTGGCCAGCGGCTTCATGATGAGCGCCTTTTCCTTCGCGGGGCAGATGTTGGCGCAGTTTTCGCAGCCGGTGCAGTCCATCGGGGAGACCTGGATGCGGTACTGGTAGCCCTCGAACTCCTTGCCGATGGGCTTCTTGGTCTTGAAGGTTTCGGGGGCGTCCTTCATGTTCTCGTCGGGCACCAGGAACGGGCGGATGACCGCGTGCGGGCAGACCAGCGAGCACTGACCGCACTGGATGCACTTGTCGATCTGCCACTCCGGCACGTTGACCGCGATGCCGCGCTTTTCGAACTTGGTGGTGCCGGTGGGCACGACGCCGTCGGGCGAGAAGGCGGAAACGGGCAGTTTGTCGCCCTCCTGGCCCAGGATGGGCAGGATGACGCTGTCAAAGTACTCGTTGGCCTCGACCTTGACCGGGGTCGCGCCGGTGGTGGCGCTTGCCCATTCCGCGGGCACCGGGATCTCCTTGAGGCCGGTGATGGCGATGTCGATGGCGTCCTGGTTCTTCTTGACGACGGCTTCGCCCTTCTTGCCGTAGCTCTTCTTGACGTACTGCTTCATGTAGTTGTCGGCATCCTCGTAGGGGATGACGCCGGCGAGCTTGAAGAACGCCGCCTGCATGATGGTGTTGATGCGGCCGCCCATGCCGACCTGCTCGGCCAGCGCGATGGCGTCCACGTTGTAGAACTTCGCCTTCTTCTGGGCCAGCGCGCGCTTCATCGCGGCGGGCAGCATCTCGTCCATCTCTTCCGCGGACCAGGGGCTGTTCAGCAGGAACACGCCGCCTTCCTTGAGGGCGGAGGTCATGTCGTAGGCGGTGACGTAGGCGGGCTTGTGGCAGGCCACGAAGTCCGCGGAGTCGATCAGGTAGGTGGACTTGATCGGCTTCTTGCCAAAGCGCAGGTGGCTGACCGTGATGCCGCCCGACTTCTTGGAGTCGTAGGCGAAGTAGGCCTGCGCGTAGAGGTCGGTGTGGTCGCCGATGATCTTGATGGAGTTCTTGTTCGCGCCCACGGTGCCGTCGGAGCCGAAGCCGTAGAACAGGCAGCTCTTCGCGCCTTCCGCGCTGGCGTCGATCTTGTCGCCCAGAAGGAGGCTGGTGTTCGACACGTCGTCCACGATGCCCACGGTGAAGTGGTTCTTCGGGGCGTCGGTGGCAAGGTTGTCGTACACGGCCTTGACCATCGTGGGGTTGAACTCCTTGGAGCCGAGGCCGTAGCGGCCGCCGATGACGAGAAGGTCATTGCGGCCTTCCTCGCGCAGCGCGGAGCACACATCCAGGTACAGCGGCTCGCCCAGCGCGCCGGACTCCTTGGTGCGGTCGAGCACGGCGATCTTCTTGGCGGAGGCGGGGATCGCGGCCATGAAGTGCTTCATGGAGAAGGGGCGGTAGAGGTGCACCTTGATGAGGCCCACCTTTTCGCCGCGCTTCGTCAGGAAATCGACGGTCTCCTCGATGGCTTCGCAGCCGGAGCCCATCGCGATGATGACGCGGTCCGCGTCCGGCGCGCCGTAGTAGTCAAACAGCTTGTAGGCGCGGCCTGTCAGCTTGCCGACGGCTTCCATGACTTCCTCGACGATGGCCGGGGTGGCCTCATAGAAATTGTTGGCGGCTTCGCGGCCTTGGAAGTAGATGTCCGGGTTCTGCGCGGTGCCGGACTGGTGCGGATGGGCGGGGTTCATGGCGCGGTTGCGGAACGCACGCACGGCCTCCCAGTCCACCAGCGACTTCATCTCTTCGTAGTCGACGCCTTCGATCTTCTGCACTTCGTGGCTGGTGCGGAAGCCGTCGAAGAAATGGAGGAAGGGCACGCGGGTCTTGAGCGTGGCTAGGTGCGATACCAGCGCCATGTCCATCGCTTCCTGCACCGAGTTCGAGGCCAGCATCGCAAAGCCGGTCTGGCGGCAGGCCATGACGTCGGAATGGGCGCCGAAGATCGACAGCGCGTGGTAGGCCAGCGCGCGGGCCGATACGTGGAACACGCAGGGCAAGAGCTCGCCGGAAATCTTATACATGTTGGGGATCATGAGCAGGAGGCCCTGCGACGCGGTGAAGGTGGAGGTCAGCGCGCCGCCCACCAGGGAACCGTGCACCGCGCCCGCCGCGCCTGCTTCAGACTGCATTTCGGCGATGCGGATGGTCTGGCCGAAGAGGTTCTTCCGGCCAACCGCCGCCCATTCGTCGGCGACCTCGGCCATCGGCGAGGAAGGCGTGATGGGGTAGATCGCCGCTACGTCGCTGAACGCATATGCGACGTGGCTGACAGCGGTATTGCCGTCAATGGTCATCTTGGTACTCAAGTGGTATGCCCCCTTTGTCCTATAGGAGAAAATTTGGAAAACAGCGAAATTGCTGTCTGCCCTCAACAGTCCTATTATAGGAAAAAACCGGTGTGAAGTCAAGGTATGGCGCGGAGCCTCGCGAATTGTGGAGGTTAAAATTCCTTTCTTCCATGTGAAAAGACGGTTACCGCGCCAAATGCACCGCCGGACGAATGCGCGCTGAAAGCCGGCACCCCAACCCCGTCGTCCCTTTCACTCGTTCCCGGCGACCTGCGCACTGAACTACAGCAAACCCCGTCGTTCCTTCAACATCGTTCCTGACGGCGTCCGCCAAACGCCGTCGTTCCTTCAACATCGTTCCCGGCGACATGCGCGCCGGGAACGGTTTTTGAAACCAGTGCGCACATTGGTGGAAAAAACGATTCCTGAAGTCAGCGAGCCGCCCGAAACCCAAGGGGTTTCAGGCGAGCGCAGAAGCCCCCGTTCTCACGCGCTGAAAGACGCGAAGCGGATTTCTGCGCCATCGTCAGCGAGCCGCCCGAAATCCGAAGGGTTTCAGGCGAGCGCAGAAGCCCCCGTTCCCACGCGCGGAAAGACGCTAAGCGGATTTCTGCGCAACCGTCAGCGCAGTACAACGGCTTTTTCGCCAAAGGTGCGTTCCAATGCGTCCCGATCGAAGCCCTCCGAGACCCAGAGGTTCCGGGGGGCTTCCTCGTCCCGACCTTCGGCGAGGAGACGGAAAACCACCGGAATCAGGCCCGGCGTGGGCATCAGGATGCGCGCGGCAGTTTCCCGGTCGGCCCGCCCCGTTAGCTCGATCGTCAGCCTGCGCCCGTCGGGCCGGGTCTCGCCGTCCTGGAAGACGATCTCCTCCCGCAGGGACGGCGGAAGCAGCGAAAGGTCGGCGGCCTCGCCCTGCGCGCGGTGGGCGCCGTAGCCATTTTCGCCCGAAACGCGCCGGTTTATGCCGTTTCCGCCCGCGCCCATGCCGCCGGGGCGGCAGCTGTCGCCGTGGCACAGCGCGCGCACCGCTTCCGGGATGATCTTCGGCGCTTCCTCCTCGCGCACGGAGAGCCGCCCGCGCAAGACCACCAGCCCTTCGGGCTCGAGGAGCGGCTGGTATTTTTCATAGACCCGTGGGAAGATGAGCGCCTCGGTGACGCCGCGCAGGTCTTCCAATTGGACAAAGGCCATCAGCCCGCCGGATTTGGTGGCCTTGAGCTTTTTCTCCGCCACCATGCCCGCCATTTCGACAATTTCGCCGTCGTGGGATAGGCCGCCGTCCGGCTCGTCTGAAAAGGCGGCGAGCGCCGCGCGGTCCACCGGAAAGCGGCTGAGTTCTTCTTTATACTCGTCCAGCGGGTGGCCGGAGATGTACACGCCGGTCATCTCCCGCTCCATTTGAAGCAGCTCTCTGGGGTCCTCGGGCTTCGCCGGTGGCAGCGGGGGCGGCGGCAGCGCCTCGGCCATGCCGAACAGCGACACCTGGCCGTCCAGCGTGCTGCGGCGCTTTTTCGCCGCGCCGTCCACGGCCTTCTCCACCGCCTCCCGCTTCTGGGAGCGGGTGCCGGGAAGGTGGTCCAGCGCGCCCGCCATGACGAGGCTCTCCACCGCCTTTTTGTTGACGGCGTCGCAGCAGGCGCGGTCGACGAAGTCGTACAGCCCGGTAAAGGGCGTCTCCCTTGCGGCGATGATGGCGAGCACCGCGCCGCGCCCCACGTTCTTCACCGCGCCCAGCCCGAAGCGGATCGCCTTCCCGCCGCTTCGGTCCACGGAGAAGCCCACGCCGGACTTGTCCACGTCCGGCGGCAGCACGCGGATGCCCAGACGCTTGCAGGTGTCGATGTAGTAGGCCACCTTGTCGGTGTTGCCGGTGACGGAGTTCATCAGCGCCGCCATAAACTCCACCGGGTGGTGCGCCTTGAGCCACGCGGTCTGGACGGCCACGACGCCGTAGGCGGCGGCGTGGGATTTGTTGAAGGCGTAGGACGCGAAGGCGGTCATTTCCTCAAACAGCTGCTCCGCCGCCGCTTCCGGCACGCCCCGGCGCACCGCGCCCTCGACCTCGATAGAGCCGTCCGCCGCAAGCTTGCCGTGGATGAAGTACTCCTTTTCCTTGGCCATCACGTCGTGCTTTTTCTTGGACATCGCGCGCCGCACCAGGTCGCTGCGGCCGTAGGAGTAGCCCGCCAGATCGCGGACGATCTGCATGACCTGCTCCTGGTACACCATGCAGCCGTAGGTGACGTCCAGAATGGGCGCGAGGGACGGGTGCAGGTAGCGGACGGAAGCGGGGTTCAGCTTGCCCGCGATGTAGCGGGGGATGGACTCCATTGGCCCCGGCCGGTACAGCGAAATGGCGGCGATGATGTCCTCGAAGTTTTCCGGGCGCATGTTCATGAGGAACGAGCGCATGCCGCCGGATTCCAGCTGGAAGATGCCGTCCGTATCCCCGGCGGAGATCATGCGGTAGACGGCGGGGTCGTCCAGCGGGATGTCCTCCGGGCGCATGTTGGGCCCGCCGCCCTCCGCCACCATGCGGAGGGTATCCCCGATGACGGTGAGGGTGCGAAGGCCGAGAAAGTCCATCTTGAGAAGCCCAAGCGCCTCCAATGTGCCCATGGGGAACTGGGTGGTGATGACCTCGTCGTTGGTCTGGAGCGGCACGTACTCGTACACCGGCTTCGCGGTGATCAGTACGCCCGCCGCGTGGGTGGAGGCGTGGCGCGGCATGCCCTCCAGCTTCTTCGCGGTGTCGATCAGCCGCCGCACCATTTCGTCGGTATCGTAGGCGGCCTTCAGCTGCGGGTTGATCGAAAGCGCCTTGTCGAGGGTCATGTCGAGCGCGAAGGGCACCATCTTCGCCGCCTGATCGGTCTGCTGATAGCCCATGCCCAATACGCGCCCCACGTCCCGGATGACCGCGCGGGCGGCCATGGTGCCGAAGGTGATGATCTGCGCCACGTGGTCGTGCCCATAGCGGCGCGCCACGTAGTCGATCACCTCGCCCCGGCGCTCGTAGTCAAAGTCGATGTCGAGGTCGGGCATCGAGATGCGCTCCGGGTTCAGGAAGCGCTCGAACAAAAGGCCGTACTTCAGCGGATCGACCGATGTGATGCCCAGCGAATAGGCGACGATCGAGCCCGCGCCGCTGCCGCGGCCGGGGCCCACCAGGATGCCGTTGTCCCGGGCGTACTTGATGAAGTCCCACACGATCAGGAAGTAGTCCACATAGCCCATCGTCTCGATGACGCCGAGCTCATACTCGAGCCGTTCCCGGGCATCGGCGCGGTCCGGCGCGTAGCGCTCGTTAAGCCCCCCGATGCACAGCGCGCGAAGCAGCGATTTTGCCTCCTGCCCCTCTTCCAGTGGAAAGCGCGGCAGATGGGTGGAGGAAAAGTCGAAGTCCACATGGCACCTGTCGGCGATTCTCATCGTGTTGTCGATGGCCTCCGGAAGGTTCGGAAACAGCGCGCGCATCTCGTCCTCGCTCTTTACGTAGAGCTGGTCGGTTTCCATGCGCATGCGGTTTTCATCGGAGAGGGTCTTGCCGGTCTGGATGCACATCAGAACTTCCTGCGCCTCGGCGTCGCCCGGCTCCAGGTAGTGGCAGTCGTTGGTGGCGACGAGGGGGATGTCCATCGACCGGGCGAGCTTTACAAGCCTTGGCAGCGCCTGCCGCTCCTCCGCGAGGCCGTGGTCCTGAATTTCGATGAAGAAATTGTCCGCGCCGAAGATCGATTGGTAGCGCTGGACCATCTCCCGCGCGTCCTGCTCCCGGCCGTCAAGGAGCAGCTTCGGGATGTCGCCGGACAGGCACGCGGAGAGCGCGATCAGCCCGCCGGAATACTTTTCCAAAAGCGCGTAATCGACCCGGGGCTTGTAGTAAAAGCCCCGGGTGAAGCCCTCCGAGACGAGTCGGATCAGGTTATTGTAGCCCGTATTGTTTTCGCAAAGCAGCACCAGATGGCTATATTCCCGGGCGGCGGACTGCTTTTCATCCATGTCCGGGCAGACGTACACCTCGCACCCGATCACCGGATGGACGCCGCGCTTTTTGGCCTCCCGATAGAAATCCACGGCGCCGTACATGACGCCGTGGTCGGTGACGGCGCAGGCCGTCTGCCCCAGCGCCGCCAGGCGGTCAAAGAGACGGTCGATTCGGCACGCGCCGTCCAAGAGGCTGAACTGGGTGTGCAAATGCAGGTGTGCGAACATTTTTGGCCTCCGTGGAGAAAATTGATGCCGTTTTCCAACGGCCTCATAGGATCGTTCCCGGCGACATGCGCGCCAGGAACGGTTTCTGTAACCAGTGCGTTTACTGGTGGAAGAAACGATTCCGAAAGTCAGCGAGCCGCCCGAAACCCATCGGGTTTCAGGCGAGCGCAGGTTCGACGCTCCGAAAGGATTATATCATCTTCCCGCATTTAACGCAAACCAACGCGCAAAGCCCCCAAAAAAGTTCTATACTACTATACTGACATTATTTTGACTGCGGGAGGTCCTCCGATGTAGACAGCGGAGCGCGGCAGCCCCATATATGCATCAGGAGGAACAACAATGGAACACCCGGAGCTTAAAAAAGAGGTCGCCCGGCGGCGCACCTTCGCCATCATCTCCCACCCCGACGCGGGCAAGACGACGCTGACGGAGAAACTGCTGCTCTACGGCGGGGCCATCCGCCAGGCCGGCTCCGTCAAGGCCAGAAAAGCCGCCCGCCACGCCACCAGCGACTGGATGGAGATTGAAAAGCAGCGCGGCATTTCGGTCACCTCCAGCGCCATGCAGTTTGAGTTTGACGGCTACCGCATCAACATCCTGGACACCCCCGGCCATCAGGACTTCTCCGAGGACACCTACCGCACGCTGATCGCGGCGGATTCGGCGGTCATGCTGATCGACTGCGCCAAGGGCGTCGAGGAGCAGACGGTGAAGCTGTTCAAGGTATGCCGCCTCAGGTCCATCCCGATCTTCACCTTCGTCAACAAGCTCGACCGCGCGGGCAAGGACCCCTTCGCGCTGATGGAGGAGCTGGAGCAGGTGCTGGGCATCCGCTCCTGCCCGGTCAACTGGCCCATCGGCGTCCACGGCGACTTCAAGGGCGTTTATCAGCGGGACAATCAGGAGGTGCTCCTCTACCGCGGCGGCGACCACGGCCAGAGCCGCGCGGAGGAAGTGCGCCTGAAACTGTCCGACCCGGCGCTCCCCGCCGCGCTCGGGCGGGACTACTACGAAAAGCTTCTGGAGGATGTGGAGCTTCTCGACGTCGCGGGCGACCCCTTCGACCTCGAAAAGATCCTTTCCGGCCAGCTGACGCCGATGTTCTTCGGCTCGGCGGTCAGCAACTTCGGCGTGGAGCCGTTCCTCGAGCGCTTCCTCGGCTACACCCGCGCCCCCTCCGCCCGGGAGAGCGACGCCGGCTTCATCCCGCCGGACGAGGACCGCTTTACCGGCTTCGTCTTCAAAATCCAGGCCAACATGAACCCCGCTCACCGCGACCGGCTGGCCTTCATGCGGGTGTGCTCCGGCGTGTTTGAAAAGGGTATGACCGTATGGCACTCGTCCTCGGGCAACAAGATCAAGCTGGCGCAGCCGCAGACCTTCATGGCCCAGGAGCACGAAAGCGTGGACGTCGCCTACGCGGGCGACATCATCGGCCTGTTCGACCCCGGCATCTTCCGGCTGGGCGACACGCTGTGCGAGGGCGCACCGGTAAAATACTCCGGCATTCCGCTGTTCGCGCCGGAGTTCTTCTGCCGCATCAGCCCCATGGACTCCATGAAGCGCAAGCAGTTCACGAAGGGCGTTTCGCAGTTGTCCCAGGAGGGCGCGATCCAGACCTTCAAGCGCCCGGACATCGGCCGGGAGGAGATCATCGCCGGCGTCGTCGGCGTCCTCCAGATGGACGTACTCGAGTACCGCCTGAAGGGCGAGTACGGCGTGGAGCTTCGGCGCGAGACCCTGCCCTTCAAGTACGTGCGCTGGGTGGAATCGACGCCCAAACCCCTTGACCGGCTGCGGCTGACCTCCACCACCGCCCGCGCGATCGACCGCGCCGGACGCGACGTATTGATGTTTGAAAACGAGTGGTCGATCCGCCTCGCCGTCGAAAACAACGAGGGGCTGGTACTCAAGGAAACCGCCGACCGACTGACCGCGGACGTACTGGACTGAAGCGGCAAAACCCCCTCCGGGTGTTTCGCCGCGCAGGGTTCTTCGGGCGCCTGAAATTTTAAAGAATTTCCGGGCGGCGCCCTGACTTAAGGAACCGTTTCCTCCGCCAGCGTACGCGCTGGCTACGGAAACCCCGTTCCCGGCGTGCACGCCGCCGGGAACGATTAAAGCCTACGGGGGCTTTTCCGATGGTCTGCCACCCCTCGGGGTTCGATATATCGCATGCCGCCATCGCCATGTTTTCACTGGTTTCACATTCTGGGCCAATAAAGGGGAAGTACATTTGAGAATCATTCGGGAAGACCTTCGGAACATCGCCATCATCGCCCATGTCGACCACGGCAAGACCACGCTGGTGGATGAAATGCTCAAGCAGGGCGGCGTTTTCCGCAAAAACCAGCAGGTGGCAGAGCGCGTGATGGACTCGAACGACCTGGAGCGCGAGCGGGGCATCACGATCCTCGCCAAGAACACCGCCGTGCACTACGAGGGCGTCAAGATCAACATCGTCGACACCCCTGGCCACGCCGACTTTTCCGGCGAGGTTGAGCGCGTGCTCAAGATGGTGGACGGCGTGCTCCTGTTGGTCGACTCCTTCGAAGGGCCCATGCCGCAGACCCGCTTCGTCACCAAAAAGGCGCTGGAGCTAAACCTGCCGGTGATCGTGGTGGTCAACAAGATTGACCGCCCGGACGCGCGCTGCGCCGACGTGGTGGACGAGACGCTGGAGCTTCTCCTGGAACTGGATGCCTCGAACGAGCAGCTGGACAGCCCGGTGGTGTTTGCCTCCGGCCGGGACGGCACCGCAAGCCTCGACTTCAACCAGCCCGGCGAGGACCTCCGCCCGCTGTTCGACCACATCCTCACCCACGTTCCCGCGCCCCAGGGCGACCCGGACGAACCGCTGCAACTTCTGATCTCCACCCTCGATTACAACGATTACCTGGGCAGGGTGGGCGTGGGCCGCGTGGAGCGCGGCGTACTGCGCCAGTCCCAGATGGCCGTGCGCTGCACTTTTGGCTCGGAGGACATCTCCGCGCCCACCAGGCTCGCGGGGCTCTTCCAGTTCGACGGCCTGAAGCGCGTGCCCTACGAGGACGCGCGGGTGGGCGACATCGTGGCGATTTCCGGCTTTGAACAGCTCTCCATCGGCGACACCATCTGCGAGCCGGGTCAGGCGGAGCCGCTGCCCTTCCTCAAGATTTCCGAGCCGACGGTTTCGATGAACTTCTGCGTCAACGACAGCCCCTTCGCAGGCACCGAAGGCCAGTACGTGACCTCCCGCCACCTGCGCGCGCGCCTTTTTAAGGAAATGCAGACGGACGTTTCGCTGCGCGTTGAAGACACCGAAACCACCGACGCGTTCCGCGTGTCGGGCCGAGGCGAATTGCACCTTTCGATCCTGATCGAAAACATGCGCCGCCAGGGCTACGAGTTCCAGGTGACCAAGCCCCAGGTGCTGTTCAAGGACATCGACGGCGAGCGGCACGAGCCGATGGAAAAACTGGTGTGCGACGTGCCCGCCGAGTACGCCGGCGCGGTGATTGAAAAGCTGGGCAGGCGGCGCGGTACCCTCATCGCCATGCACGGCGCGGAGCGCACGCGGATGGAGTTTTCAATCCCCTCCCGCGGCCTCTTCGGCTACCGCCCGGAGTTTTTGACCGACACCCGCGGCGAGGGCGTGATGAGCGCCGTGTTCGACGGCTACGAGCCCTACAAGGG
>JAEZTD010000282.1 GCA_023443705.1 Bacillota bacterium
CTTCGGCGGCGTGATTCTGTTCGGCGAGAATTTGAAGAACACCGCGGATTCTGTGCGGCTTGTGCGTGAGATGCAGCGCGCTGCGGCGCTCAAAGGCGGTCTGCCGCTTTTCATGGGCGTGGATCAGGAGGGCGGAAACGTTACAAGGCTCGGTCAGGGCACTTGCCTTCCCGGAAACATGGCCATCGGGGCGACCGGCAGCACGGAGTACGCCTACGAGGCAGGCGCGGTCACCGGGCGAGAAGTGCGCGCCATTGGGTTTAATGTCAATTTCAGCCCAGATGCCGATGTCAATGACAATCCGGAGAACCCCGTCATCAACCTTCGCTCCTTCGGTTCGGACCCCGACACAGTTTCCAAAATGGCGGTCTCGATGGCGAAGGGCATTGAAAGTGCGGGCGTCCTTTCGGTCGGCAAGCATTTTCCGGGGCACGGCAACACCTCGAATGACTCGCACACCAGCCTGCCGCGCGTTGAGAAGGATCTGAACGCGCTTCGCGAAACAGAACTGAAACCATTTCAGGCGCTGATCGATTCGGGCATCAACATGCTGATGTGCGCGCACATCCAGTTTCCGGCACTCGACGAGACGACCTTCCGATCCATTCTTGACGGGCAGGAGGTCGTCGTTCCCGCAACGTTTTCCCGCGCCATCCTGACAGACCTTCTGCGCGGCGAGATGGGCTTTGATGGCGTAATCATTACCGACGCGATGGATATGGGCGCAATCGCCCAACACATTCCACCCGCAAAAGCGGTGGTCCGGGCGCTTGCGGCCGGGGCGGACATGATCTGCATGCCGGCCCAACTGCGCAGCCCCTCGGATGCCGCCAAGATCGAAGAAATTATTCTGACTGTAACGGAAGCGCTGCAGTCGGGCGAACTGTCGCTGGCCGGACTTGATGCGTCCGTGGAACGGGTGGTGCGGCTCAAGATCGAAACCGGGCTTCTCGATGAAGTGTACGACGCGGCGAACGACGAAGCCGCGGTTCTGAGCGCGGTGGAAACCGTCGGAGGCGACGCACACCGCGCCATAGAGCGCGAAATTGCGGAGGCCGCGATCACGCTGGTGCGGGATGATCTTTCCGTACTGCCCTTCAAACCCAAGGGCGGTGAGAAGGTACTCGTCGTTACCCCCTACGCGAACGAAGCGGCCAGTGCCCTGTTTGCAATGAAAGGGCTGAAGGCCGAGGGGATCGTCCCGGAGGACGTGGTGCTCGAAACCTACGCTTACCGGGGAAAGAGCGTGATCGAGGATGCCCTCAGTGCGGCGTTGGCGCAAGCGGATTATATCATCCTGCAAACCGAAATGAGCGGCACCGCCTCGCTCCTGCCCGGACACTGGCTGACCGATCTTCCCAAGGCTGTATGGCAAAGTGTCCAGGCGGCCGGGAAACAGAATCGCTTTGTCCACGCCAGCATTGGCGCGCCGTTTGACATTGTGAATTACGCGGATTGTCCCGCCCAACTTCTTTCGTTTGGCTGTGTCGGGATGAGCGATGCGGACGCGGCGTCCGGCGTCATTACGGAGAAATACGGTCCGAACCTCCCAGCCCTGCTGCGCGCGGTATTCGGCGCCTTCAGCCCTTCCGGAAAGATCCCCGTGAACATACAGTAAGCCTCGGCCGCGTCGGATCCAGAACGAATGATCTGAAGAAAGGCAGCAGTATTCTCCATGAAGTATAAGCGAAAAAGCCTGACCCTGTTGGTTTTCGTTGCGTTCATGCTTCCGCTCATGGCGGGTTGCCGACCGGCACAGGCATCCGCTGACATCCTGCGGGAGATGAACACGCCCCAAACCATTATCGCGGTGGAAACCGGTACGATTGCGGAGAATGATGTCAAGGCCCTGTTGCCTGAGGCGAGTTATGTCTATGTCAACACCCCTTCGGATGGATATGTCTCTGTCCAAACAGGCAAGGCCGACGCATTTGCCGGCGATCTCGCCATCTTCGACTGCGCGATTCGCGAGGGGCTTGAGGGCCTCAAGGCAATCGACGAAACCATCGGAGAGAACGGAAAGGTTGCCGTGGGCATCAGCCCGGTCAGTCAGATTCCCGATTTGGAGAACATGATCAACAAATTCCTTACAGAAATGGAGACGCAAGGGGTTTTGGACGAGATGTATCAGCGGTGGGTCATCGACGGCGATTATACCATGCCCGAATTAGCCGCTCCGAAGAATCCGTCCTACACCGTCAAGATCGGCACCACCGGGCTTTTGGAGCCCTACACCTTTTACAGCGGAACAGCGTTGACCGGCTATGAGATAGAGATGATGCGCCGCTTCGCCCTGTGGGCTAATGCCCGGATTGAAGTGCTGACCTACGACTGGGGCGGTATCATCCCCGCCTGCGCCGCCGGGAAAGTGGATTGCATCATGAGCAATCTCTTTGATACGGACGAGCGGGACGATCGCATCATCTTTTCCAATCCGTATATCCGCGTGACCTCTGCCCTGATTGTGCCGGATCCCGCGCAGAAGGCCGCCTCAACGCCCGCGCACACGGAGCCTGAAGGGAAGCCCTTTCATGCGCTGAGTGATTTCAACGGCGCCGTGGTCGGTGCGCAAACGGGCACCGTATTTGACACGATCCTGTCCGGCCGAATCAGTGGATTATCCTTTCAGTATTACGATGACCTGAGCTCCGCGGCGCTGGCCCTCCAAAGCGGAATGATCGACGCGATCGGCATGGACGAGCCTGTAGCAAAGCTGATCACGGCCCAAATCAGCGGACTCGCCATCTTTTCCGAGGCGGTGGAAACCGATCAATACGGCTTTTCCCTCAAGAAAGACGGCCCGCTCACCGATAAAATCAGCGGGATCATCCGTCAGTTCGAGGCGGATGGCACCCTGGACGCGCTTAAGGCCAAGTGGTTTGGCGCGGATGATGCGGCCAAGACCATCCAAATAGAACCGCATGACGAGAGCAACGGAATCCTGCGCTATGCGCATGATTCCACCCTTGCGCCCATGTGCTATGTCGGAAACGGCGGCGCTTCCCTCGGATACGAGGTGGAGCTTGCCCATCTGTTCGCGAAAAAGCTGGGCATGAAGCTCGAGATCACACAGACAAACTTCGCGTCCCTGTTGAACATGGTGACGAGCGGCAAGGCAGACATCGTATCGGGCGCCATGTCCATCACCGAGGAGCGCAGACAAAGCGTCGACTTCGCGGCGACCCATTATGTCGGTGGTATTGTCCTTGTGGTGAAGGGGTCAGATGCCGCCCCGGGCCAAGTACCCCAGCCTGAGTATGCGTCCGCACAGGAACTCAACGCGGCCGGGGCATCCATGGGCGTCCGGACGGGTAGCATTCAGGACGCGTACACCAAGCAATACATGCCGAACGCAAGCATCCTGTACTTCGACGACATTTCGGATATGATTGTGGCCCTGAACTCCGGGAAGATCGACGGGTTCATGACCACCACGCTACGCGTGCCCTTCATTCTCAGAGACAATGACAACCTTGCCGCATTTGAACTGCAAGGGCCGAGCGACCGCTTGGCAATCATGGTGGCGCGTACTGACTTCGGAGCGGAGCTGCTGCCAAAGATCAACGCGTTCATTGCCTCCAGCCGGGAAAGCGGGCTTTTCCAGCAGATGTACGACGCGTGGTTCCACGCCCAGGAGGCATATCCGGAGATCATCCTGCCGACCGATCTTCCCGGTACAAACGGCGTCATTCGGTATGCCGCACAAGCGGGCAACGAGCCCATCAGCCTGATGCGGGGCATGGAGATGGTCGGCTT
Source organism: Bacillota bacterium (assembly GCA_023443705.1). Classification (GTDB taxonomy): domain Bacteria; phylum Bacillota; class Clostridia; order Christensenellales; family Aristaeellaceae; genus JAEZHK01. The sequence goes on from JAEZTD010000282.1 coordinate 3,757, forward strand.
TGAAATGGACATCCTCACCCGCTTCTGCAAGGAGTATGGCTATGGGCTGGAAGTCACCGAACTGAACCTGTCAGGAATGCTCGCGGGGATTGCATCGGGGAAATACGACATGGCCGGCGGCGGGCTCGCCATTACCGAGGAACGCCGACAAAGTGCCGATTTTACAGACAGCTATTACTCGCTGGGCCAATGGATCATTGTGCGCGGCGCGCCCGCTGCCGCCGCCTCCGCCATGTCCACCGCCTCCGGCGTACAGGCCCCTCATCCGCTGGTCGCCTTCTGGCAGGGCCTGAAGAGCAGCATTGAGAAAAATTTCGTCCGCGAGGACCGCTGGAGGCTGATTGTCAGCGGTATCGGCGTAACGCTGACGATCTCGGTCCTCTCCGCCCTGTTTGGAACCCTGTTCGGATTCGCCCTTTGCATGCTGCGCCTCCGGGGACGTAAGGCGATCTCGGGAACCATCAAGGCTTTTGTTGGCATCATCCAGGGCGTCCCCCTTGTGGTGTTGTTGATGGTACTGTATTACGTCGTATTCGGCTCAATCAACATCAACGCAATCCTCGTGGCGGTCATCGGCCTTTCCCTGAACTTCGGCGTCTATGTCAGCGAGATGATGCGAACGGGCATAGAGGCGGTCGACAGGGGACAGATCGAGGCGGCTCTCGCGCTTGGCTATTCCAGGATACGGACATTCTGGAAGATCACATTCCCGCAGGCGGCCCGGCATTTCCTGCCCGTCTACAAGGGGGAATTCATTTCCATGGTCAAGATGACCTCGATTGTGGGGTATATCGCCATCATGGATTTGACGAAGGCGTCAGACATCATCCGCAGCCGTACCTACGAAGCGTTCTTCCCGCTGATTGTCACCGCGGCGATCTATTTTCTGCTGGCATGGAGCCTTACGTCCTTATTGAACCTGGTGGAAATCAGGATTGATCCCAAACGCAGATCCCGCAAGCTTAAGGGGGTGGTGGAATCATGATCGAGGTCAGGAATTTACGAAAAGAATACCCCAATGCTACGCCCCTGACGGACGCGAACGCATCCATCAAGAAGGGTGAAGTCATTTCGATCATCGGTCCCTCCGGCACGGGCAAGAGCACGTTCCTGCGCTGTCTCAACGGATTGGAGACCCCTACATCCGGCGAGATCTATATTGATGGAATAAACATCTGCGAAAAGTCCTGCAATATTTCCAAGGTGCGGCAGAAGATGGGGATGGTGTTTCAGTCCTTCAACCTGTTTTCGCACCTGACGGTCGCGGAGAACATCATGGCGGCGCCTGTAGACCTGTTGGGGTTGAACCGTCAGGAAGCCTATGACGCGGCGATCAAGCTGCTCAAAACCGTCGGCCTTGCCGGGAAGGCCAGAAATTATCCGGATGAACTTTCCGGCGGCCAAAAACAGCGCGTTGCCATCGTGCGGGCGCTTGCCATGCAGCCGGAGATTATGCTCTTTGACGAGCCCACCAGCGCTCTGGACCCAACCATGGTCGGCGAGGTACTCACGGTCATCCGGAATCTCGCCAAGGAAGGGCTGACCATGGTCATCGTCACCCATGAAATGAAATTTGCCCGGGATGTCTCCACGCGCGTTTTCTACATGGATCAGGACGTCGTCTATGAAGAGGGTGCGCCGGAGCAGATCTTCGACCATCCCCAAAGGGAACTGACCCGCATTTTTGTCAAGCGGCTGCGCACCCTCCACCGGGAGATCCGATCCACGGATTTCGACTATGTCGCCATGGCAAACGATCTTGAGGAGTTTACATTGCGGCAATCGCTCACGGCGGCGCAGATGATGAAATTCCAACAGATATTTGAGGAACTGTGCGTGCTTGCCGTGTTGCCCGCACTACCGGGATCGGGATTCTGCCTGGAATTCGACGCAGCCTGCAACGAGAATGGCGACGATTGTGAAGTAACGATACGCTGGGATGGGGAGCGTTACAATCCACTCGTGCGCGGTGACGAACTCTCCATCAAGCTGGCGACAGCGAGGACCAGAAGCGCGGAATACGAACATGAAAACGGGAGGAATCTCGTCCGCGTTACATTCTAGGGCGCATGAATTGCATTCGCCGACGAAAAAGGAGTATAGACTATGACCATTTCCATGATGATGACCGAAAGCCACCTCACGATATCTGTTTCTGGAAGAGTGGACACCAGCTCGGCGCCGCTTCTTGAGGCGGAACTGATCGCTTCGCTGGATGGCGTGACCGATCTGACGCTTGATTTCAAGGAATTGAACTACATATCGTCTGCGGGGCTGCGCGTGCTGCTTGCTGCGCAAAAGCGGATGATGAAGCAGGGCGGCATTCGAGTCGTCAACGTATGTGAGGTTGTCATGGAAGTTTTTGAGATGACGGGCTTTACAGACATCATGACCATCGAACAGGCGCAATGCTAGACTGCAGAAGGAAGGTGCATACCAGATGCGTCATTTTACCGAGCCGATTGATCTGACGGGCGCGGATGGCCGTCATCTGGTCATTTCCCCGATGCTGGAGACAGATATTGAATTACTGGCTTCAATATACCGCAAAGTCTGGATTCATCGCGAAAAGTATCGGCGTGTGCTGAATCCATTGGAACCCCATAGCTTTGAGCGGGAAGGCGGTATGTTTCTGATTCAAGACGCGGCAAGCCTATTCCGCCTTCTGGAGGACCCTTCGGAATATGTTTGGGTCGTCCACGGGGAAGGACGACTGATGGGGGCGCTATGGTGCGGGCTGACTGACGAAAAGTACTGCGACCCTTCGTGCATTACGCCGTTTTCGGGCTTTGAAGATCTGCCCGGACGCATCGAGCGCGGCCTATCAGACAGGACGCTTTATTTCAGCAAGGAAATCCTGGTCGCGCCGGAAGCGCGTGGCATGTCGTTGCCGGTAGTGCTGCTCGATGCCGCGATGCGCTTTTTCTACGCGCACGGTTACCAACAGAGCTTGGGCGAAGTATATTACGTGCATGCGCTGCGGGATGGCGAAGGCGAACGCGCGGTGGACCTGTTCAACAACACCTCCTTCAGAACGCTGGAGCGCACCGGCTGCCGGATGGAGGGCGAGTTCCCGCCGTGCACCGTCCATGCAGACGGTTTTGACGTGGTACTTTCGAAGCGTATCGTCGGATGGGATCTTTCTTTTTCGCTGCAAAAAACGGAGCCAGCCCTAGCGGCCGCAGGCATGGTACGGCGGCATGTGTATGAGGCGTATTCCGGCGCAATTCAACGCTAAACGCAAAATGATTGAACACAGGAGCGGAGAAATTTGAACCTCTGCCGGAGCAAGAAAGGCCCCCTTCAAGCAGGTTGCGCAGCTACCCCACATCCGGTTCCATGATCCCCGGCGTTCGGACGCGTCGCTCCTGATCGCCATAGGCACAGACATTGAGACCGTCGCCCGCCGCCTGTTTCTGTCCACGACGGAATTCCTCGTGCGCGCGGCGGATCTCGCGGCCCTCAATCATACAGGTGTACCTCATCCCGCAACCGCCTGCTTTGGTGGATACCGCCTGCCGGACGTCGGTGATCCCCGGTCGATGACGACGGGATCGCTGTCCTCGGTCTTGAGCCTGATTGGGATGTTCTTCCCACCGATCTCACCGT
>JAEZTD010000324.1 GCA_023443705.1 Bacillota bacterium
ACGAGCGCGCGGAGGAGGGCGACGGCAAATGACCGAAAACATTTTGGAAGTCCGGAACCTCGTCAAGCACTATCCGGTAAGGACCGGCATGTTCGGCCGCGTGGTGGGCCAGGTGCGCGCGGTGGACGGCGTCAGCTTTTCCATTCCACGCGGAAACACGATGGGGCTCGTGGGTGAATCCGGCTGTGGCAAGACCACCGTCGGCAAGACCATCCTGCGGCTGACAGATCGAACCAGCGGCTCCGTCAGGTTTGACGGCCGCGAACTTTTCGACCTCTCCCCCCGCGAGATGCGCGCAATCAGGCCGCGCATCCAGATCATTTTCCAGGACCCGTACTCCAGCCTGTCGCCGAGGCTTCCGGTTTCGGAAATCATCGGCGAAGCGGTGCGCGAGCACAACATCGTGCCAAATCACGAGCTGGACGAGTACATTACCGAAATCATGCGCGCCTGCGGCCTGCAGCCCTATCATAAGGACCGCTACCCCCACGAATTCTCCGGCGGCCAGCGGCAGCGCATCTGCATCGCCCGGGCGCTGGCGCTGAAGCCCGATTTCATCGTCTGCGACGAGCCCGTGTCGGCGCTGGACGTGTCGATTCAGGCGCAGATCATCAACCTGCTGTCGGATCTTCAAAATCAGTTCGGCATGGCGTACCTGTTCATCTCCCACGATCTTTCGGTGGTGGAGCACATCTCCGACGCCGTGGGCGTGATGTACCTGGGTACGATGGTGGAGTATGCCGAAAAGCGGGAGCTTTTCAAAAACCCGCTGCACCCCTACACCCGCGCGCTGTTCTCCGCCATCCCGATGCCGGATCCCACCGCCAAGATGGAGCGGATCCTTCTGAAGGGGTCGATTCCCTCGCCGGCAAATCCCCCCTCCGGGTGCAAGTTCCACACCCGCTGCCCAAACTGCATGGAGATCTGCGGCAAGCTTTCACCGGAGCCCCGCGACGTGGGCGGGCACACGGTATCCTGCCACCTGTACAGCAATGAAGCGCCCTGATTCAATCCGGGAGGATGACGGCCGCGTCATCGCCGACATGGCGCCGCTCTCCGGCTCCGGGCGGGACGATGCGCCACGCCCGGAAATTCCGCCCATGACGAAGGCGGAAACCCGGCGCTTTATCATCAGCGCCACGCTGGCGGGCCTTGTGGTTGCGGGCGTCCTGAGCCTGGCGGTGGTCGGCCTGGTGCTGTTCTGCCAGTTCGTCTGGTTCCGCTGAGGACGGCGTTTCAGGTAAAGTTGCCATCAAGGCAATACGGCGCGCGCATACTATCCTTCAGGTGGAATTTTGTGGCCACATTGCTAATCCACATCGCGATTTTTCTGATCTGGACCGTCATCGGTATCGTAGTCGTCTGACTAATTTTGAGCGCCGTCTCCCGCAGCCGCGGGAAGGCGGACAACGGGAGGTAGTACCATGAGTGAATCCTGTACCCACGACTGTTCCAGCTGCGGCGCCTCCTGCGGCGAGCGCACGGCGAGCTTTCAGGAGCCGGCGAACCCCGGCAGCCGCATCCGACGGGTCATTGGCGTGGTCAGCGGCAAGGGCGGCGTCGGCAAATCGCTGGTCACGTCGCTGCTCGCGGTCAACGCGCGGCGTCAGAACCTGAAGGTCGGCATTCTGGACGCCGACATCACCGGCCCCTCGATCCCCAAAGCCTTCGGCCTGACCGACAAGGCCACCGGCAACGATATGGGTATCTTCCCGGTCTTTACGAAGACGGGCATCCGCACGATGAGCCTCAACCTGCTCATCGAAGACGACAATGATCCGGTGGTCTGGCGCGGCCCGGTCATCGCCGGAACGGTAAAGCAGTTCTGGACGGACGTCGTCTGGGGCGATCTGGACGTCCTGTTTATCGACATGCCGCCGGGAACCGGCGATGTGCCGCTGACGGTCTTCCAGTCCCTGCCGGTGGATGGGGTAATCGTCGTTTCCACCCCGCAGGAACTGGTGCAGATGGTGGTGGAAAAAGCCATCCGCATGGCGGGCATGATGAACGTCCCGGTGCTGGCGCTGGTTGAGAACATGTCTTTCGCCCAGTGTCCGGACTGCGGCAAGCGCTTTTACCCCTTTGGAGACAGCCACGTTGAAGATGTCGCCGCGGCCCACGGCGTCCAGGCGGCGGCGCGGCTTCCGATCCAGGGCAAACTCTCTGCGGCGGTGGACAAGGGCATGATCGAGCTCTACGAAGGCGACTGGCTGGATGAAGTTTCCCGGCTGATTCAGTCGCTCTCCGAAAAGCAGGAGCCACCAAAAGACTGAAATGTGCGCAGTCAATAAATCCGCCATAAAAACGGCTGCCACCGGCGAACTCCACCGGTGGCAGCCGTTTTTCAAATTTTCACGCCAACATCAATATCCGCCGCCGTCCGGAATGGTTGTTGAGCGGGGCGCGGCAGCCCCAGCCATCGCAAAGCCCACGGCCTCAAAGGCCTTCACCGCTTCGGGCGTCTCCAGGAAGGCCAGGAAGGTCTTCGCCGCGTCTAAATTTGTGGAACCCTTCAGCACCGCGCCGGGATAGACC
>JAEZTD010000358.1 GCA_023443705.1 Bacillota bacterium
GGTGGGAGATGTACACGATGCCCACGCCCTGCGCCTTGAGCTTCTTGATCGTCGCGAACAGGAACTCCACCTCTTTTTCGGACAGCGACGAGGTGGGCTCGTCCATGACCAGGATGCGGGCGTTGAACGATACGGCCTTGATGATCTCGATCATCTGCCGCTGGGCAATGGTCAGGCTGTCCAGCACGCTGTCTGCGCGGATGTCCAGCGCGTAGCTGTCGATGAGCTTCTGGGCTTCCACGTTCATCGCGCCCCGGCGGACGGTGCCCATCGGCCCGCCCAATTCCTTGCCGAGGAAGATGTTCTCCGCCACCGTCATATAGGGTACCTGTGCCAGCTCCTGATGGATGATGGAGATGCGGTTATGCTTCGCGTCGTTGACGGAATTGATTTCCACTTTTTGCCCGTCAATGAAGATTTCGCCCTCGTCGATGGTATAGATGCCGCCCAGTATCTTGATCAGGGTGGATTTTCCAGCGCCGTTTTCCCCCAAAAGGGCGTGGACCTCGCCGGCGCGTAGGTCAAAATTGACGTCGCGCAGCGCGTACACGCCTGGAAAGCGCTTGTGCACCCCCGCCATTTTGAGCAGGGTTCCCTCCATTGCCAATTGCATCACCCCGGTACATTCATTTAAGGAAGGCGAGGTTTCGAGAAACCCCGCCGCGAGGCCGGCGCCATGCGACGCCGGGAATGCGCTTCTTCCACCGGCACGCGCCGGTGGAAGAAGCGGTTGCGTTTTTTTCGTGGACTCCGGTCTTGTGTTTGACGTATGGCTTATTGCCAGCCGTCGGTGCCGAACTCGGCGACGTTCTCCGCGTTGATGAGGAAGGTTTCGACCGGGGTGCGGAACTCGATCGTCTCGCCGTTCAAAATCTTGTTCATCACGGTGACGGAGTCATAGCCGATGGACTTGGGGCTCTGCGCGCCGGAAGCGATGAACTGGCCGCCTTCGGCGATGGCCGCCTTGGCCTCGGGGGAACCGTCGACGCCGTAGATCTCGATCTCGGTGCGGCTGGCGGACTTGCAGGATGCCAGCACGCCCAGCGCGGTCGGGTCGTTGCCGCCCATGACGGCCACGATGTTCTGCTCCTTCTGGAGGATGTCGTCCATCAGGCCCATGGCGGTCTGCAGGTCGCCCTTGGCATCCTGCTGCGCGACCACGGTGAAGCCCTTGCCTTCGATGGCTTCGGTGAAGCCCTTGATGCGGTCGTTGACCGAGTTCATCGTGGGCGAGTCGAGGATGACGATGTTGCCGCCTTCGGGATGACGCTTCACCAGCTCATCGCCGCAGACTTTGCCGGCGTTGTAGTTGTTGGAGCCGACGTAGGCGGTCACGAACTCTTCGAGATCCTTGACTTCGGTGTCAAAGTTGACGATCGGCACGCCCGCGTCCTTCAGCGCGACCAGCGCCGGACGGATGCCTTCCCAGTCCACGGGGTTCAGGAAGATGCCGTCGATGTCGCGGACCAGCAGGTCTTCGATCTGGCTGATCTGCAGCGCGACGTCCATGTGGGGGTCGAGGGTCACGAGCTCGTCGCCCTGGGCTTCAACCTTTTCGCGGATGGCGGCTTCGAGGACGATGAAGAACGGGTTGTTCATCGTCATGCAGGTGTAACCGAACACCTTGCCTTCGGCGGAAGCGATCGAGGCAAACGACAGAACCAGAACCAGCGCGAGAACGAGGGAAGCGATTTTCTTCATGGACTGTGACCTCCTTCAGAAATTAGCCTGGTGCGGGCTTTATTATAGCACGACGGTACTGTATTGGCAATGTTTTTTGTGCGTTTCATATGCAATGTTTAAATTGAAAAATTTACGGTAAAGGTTTGGGTTTTTCCGATGTTGTACTAAAAAGCGGCCAGTCGGACAGACGGCCGCAGAATAAACGTATGGATTGTGCTTTTCGCAGGGGCGAGCGCTATCCGGCGTCGCCGCTTTTGCGCCGGGCCTTGTTCTCGTACATCTGGCGGTCGGCGGCCCGAATGGTCCAGTCCAGGCCGTTTTCCGAATGCCCGGCGCACACTTGCCAGCCGTAGGAGAGTACGGGCAGAATGGGGTCCTCGGCGCGCAGATCCTCAATTGCCTGTGTCAGCTGCCGGAGCGCGGCGGTGATCTTCTTCTCGTCCGCCGTGCGCGTCAGAACGCAGAATTCATCCCCGCCGATGCGGTAGCAGGTGCCGATCCTGCAGAACGACTGCTGCACCAACTCGGCCAGCCTTTTCAGGCACTGGTCGCCGTAGGGGTGTCCATAGCGGTCGTTGACTTTTTTGAAATCGTCCACATCCATGACGATCACGGAGAAATGTTCCTTTTTCTTCAGCCGTTCGATCTCATTTTCGTAGGATTTCCGGTTGTAGAGCCTGGTCATCACGTCCAACGTGTCGTTGAACTCGCACACGAAGCCGTAGTAAACCGCCAACGCCAGTGTGATCGCCGTCCATGTGGCGTGGATGTCGGGCAGCGCAATCTGAACGCTGGTGCCCAGTATAATGAAGGCAAGCAGCGCCGCCAGCTTGATCCGGAAATGGCACTGGTAACGCCTGCCGGTCTCGACAACCGTCTGAACCGTCACCAGCATTGCCCACAGGTAGGCGGCGATGAAGACGCCGAAAAACGCTCCGCGCTGGTAGGCGCCGTCCGGCGAGACTTCAAAGATGAAACCAAAAAACGGGGAGAGCGCCGCCAGCACCGCGTTCACGGCGCAGGGAATCAGGTTCAGCCAGGTGATGCGCGGGCGGGTGTCCCCAAAGACCGCCGCCAGCAGGATCGGTATCACGGGCGTTACCGCAAAGCCCACCATGCTGCTGACGACGTAGATCCAGCGCACGGAGGCGAGCCCGCCCTCAAACAGGACGCCGTACAGCTCACAAACGACCGCGACGACCGTCACGGCAATCGCCGTCAGGTAGGCGCTGCGCCGCGCCCGGTCGATGCCGCCGTTCTGCACGACCATCACCATGAGAAGCGTCAGCGCCGCCACATTCAAAAGGCCCATAACCAGGTAGTTCTGTATTACAACCACGTGCAGACCCTCCATCTTTGGGCCGTACATCGCGTTACGCAATGTAACCGTTATATTCTACCACGGTTTGGCGGCCGCGCAACCACTCCCCGCGAAAAAACATTCTTTTCTGTAGAAATCAACAAAATATGCCCGCCGATGATTGCGGCGGGCACTGCGATTTCGTGCGCTTCCTTACTCCCACTCGATGGTTCCCGGCGGCTTCGAGGTAATGTCGTACACGACGCGGTTGACACCGGGCACCGCTCCGATGATTCGGAGTGTAATCTTCTTCAGAACGGCGTAGGGAATTTCAGCGGCCTCGACGGTCATCGCGTCATCGGACACCACCGCGCGCAGCGCCACGCAGCCCGCGTAGGTGCGGCCGTCGCCCATGACGCCCACGGTGCTGACGCCCGTCCACACCGCAAAGGACTGCCAGATCTTGTCCGAAAGCCCGGCGTTTTTCAGTTCCTCGAGGAAGATGGCGTCGCATTCACGGAGTGTGTCCAGCTTGTCCTTTGTGATCTCACCGATCACGCGGACCGCAAGGCCCGGGCCCGGGAACGGCTGCCGCCACACCATTTCGTGGGGGATGCCAAGCCGCGTGCCCACGGCGCGCACCTCATCCTTGAATAAGGAATCCAGCGGCTCCACGATGGCGCCCTTTTCAAACAGCGAGTCCTTGGGCAGGCCGCCCACGTTGTGATGGCTCTTGATGGTGGCAGAGCCGCCCATGCCGCTCTCGATGCGGTCGGGGTAGATGGTGCCCTGAAGGAGGAACTTCGCGCCGGTCTTGCGCGCCTCCTCTTCGAACACCCGCACAAACAGTTCGCCGATGGTCTTGCGCTTCTTCTCCGGGTCGGTCACGCCCTTGAGCGCAGCGAGGAAGCGCTCCGAAGCATCCACGTGCACGACGTCGAGCCCCAGATTCTCACGGTAGGTCTGCATCACCTGCACGGCCTCGTCCTTTCGGAGCAGGCCGTGGTCGACGAACACGCAGGTGAGCTGCCCTTTTTTCAGCGCCCTGTCGGCCAGCACGCAGGCCACCGACGAATCGACGCCGCCGGACAGCCCCGCCACGACCTTGCCGTCGCCCACCTGGGCGCGGATTCGGGCGAGCATGGCCTCGATTTCATCCTCGGCGCGGTAGTCTCCGGCGCAGCCGCAGATGCCCAGAACGAAGTTTTTGAGCATCGTACGGCCTTCAACGGTGTGGTTGACCTCCGGGTGGAACTGCACCGCGTAGAGCGAGAGCGCCTCGCTCGAAAACGCAGCGACGGGGCAGTTGGCGGTGGTCGCCTCCACGGTAAAGCCCTCCGGCGCTTCGGAGACGAAGTCCGTATGGTTCATGAACACCACGGTGTCGGCGCTTACGCCCTTGAAAACCCGGCCGCCCAGCACGGTGAGTTCGGTGTGCCCGTACTCGCTGACCGAGGCGTGGGTGACGCTGCCGCCCATCATGTGGTTGATGACCTGCATGCCGTAGCAGATGCCCAGGATCGGCACGCCAAGGGAGATCAGTTCCCTGCCCAGCCGCGGCGCGCCCTCTTCGTAGACGCTGT
>JAEZTD010000378.1 GCA_023443705.1 Bacillota bacterium
ATGAAATTCAATAAAGGCCATTGGATGGTAAAACCGTTTATTAAGCCGTTATACGCGGCGGAATGCTTCCGTGTCCGCAGGGTTGTGGACGCGGTGGAAATGCTGGTTCCCTGCCAGCGGGTGAACGGCCGCCAGGACACCATGGGCCCCGCGCTCATGGTGCGGCTGGACGCGCCGATGGAAGGCGTCATTCGGGTGGAGATCGTCCACCATGCGGGCGCGCCGGTGAAAAAGCCGGAATTTGCGCTGTTCCGCAAGCAGGTTGTGCCCGTCATCGAAGAGGACGACGAGCGCCTTTCCTTCCGCTCCGGGCTTCTGGAGGCGCGGGTGTCGAAGAAGAAGGGCGGATGGGGCATCGAATACCGGTACGACGGGCGCTTTTTGACCGCCAGCGGCCATCGCGCGATGGCGCACTTCATCGATGAGAAGGCGGGAACGGGCTACACCCAGGAAGCGCTGAACCTTTCCGTCGGCGAGTGCGTGTACGGCCTCGGCGAGCGGTTCACGCCCTTTGTCAAAAACGGGCAGGTGGTGGAGAGCTGGAACGAGGACGGCGGCGCCAACAGCGAGCTGGCCTACAAAAACGTGCCCTTTTACCTGACCAGTCGCGGCTACGGCGTGTTTGTCGACGAACCCGGCGACGTGGCCTTCGAGGTGGGCAGCGAAAACGTGGGGCGCGTACAGTTCGCGCTTCCGGGCGAGCGTCTCAGCTACGCAATCGTCGGCGGCGTAGATCCGAAGGACGCGCTCCAGCGGTACGTGGCGCTGACGGGCAGGCCTGCGCTGCCGCCCGCGTGGTCGATGGGGCTGTGGCTCTCGACCTCCTTCACCACCGACTACGATGAGAAGACGGTGCTGTCCTTTGTGGAAGGCATGAAGGCGCGGGACATCCCGCTGTCGGTCTTCCACTTCGACTGCTGCTGGATGCAACCGTTCCGCTGGTGCGACTTTGAGTGGGACGGCGCCGTGTTCCCGGACCCCGAGCGCGTCACGAAGGCGCTTCACGACCGGGGGCTCAAGGTATGCGTATGGATCAACCCCTACATCGCCCAGGATAGTCCGATGTTCCGGGAGGGCATGGAATCGGGTTACCTCGTGAAGAAGAAAGACGGCAGCGTCTGGCAGACCGACCTTTGGCAGGCGGGCATGGGCCTTGTGGACTTCACAAACCCCGGCGCGTGGAAGTGGTACCAGGACAAGCTCCGGGCGCTCCTAGGACAGGGCGTGGACTGCTTCAAGACCGACTTCGGCGAGCGCATCCCCGTCCGGGACATCGCCTGGCACGACGGAAGCGATCCCGTCCGAATGCACAACTACTACACCCTGCTCTACAACCGCTGCGTGTTCTCGCTTCTTGAGGAGGAGCGAGGCGTGGGTGAGGCGGTCTTGTTCGCGCGCTCCGCATCGGCGGGCGGCCAGCAGATGCCCGTGCACTGGGGCGGCGACAACTTCGCCACCTATGAATCGATGGCGGAAACCCTGCGGTCAGGGCTTTCGCTGGCGGCGTCGGGCTTCGGATTCTGGAGCCACGACATCTCCGGCTTTGAGGACACCGCGCCCGCGGACGTCTACAAGCGCTGGTGCGCCTTCGGGCTTCTGTCCTCGCACAGCCGCCTGCACGGCTCCCGCAGTTACCGGGTTCCGTGGCTGTTTGACGACGAAGCGGTGGACGTTCTGCGCTTCTTCACCCGCCTCAAGTGCCGCCTGATGCCCTACCTGTACCAAAAGGCGGCGGAGGCCCACGAAGCGGGCATCCCGATGCTGCGGCCGATGTTCCTGGAGTTCCCGGACGATCCGGCCTGCCATCACCTGGACCGGCAGTACATGCTGGGCGACGCGCTGCTCGTCGCGCCGGTGTTCTCGGCGGACGGAGTCGTCGATTACTACCTGCCGGACGGCGTTTGGACGAACCTTCTGGACGGTTCCACCCGCGAAGGCGGAAGGTGGTACCGCGACCGGTGCGACTTCTTCCAGATGCCGCTCTGGGTGCGCGAAAACACGCTTCTGCCGGTGGGCTCCGTGGAGGACACCCCGGTCTACGACTATGCGGCGGGGCTGACGCTGCGAGCCTACCGCATCGGCGAGGGCGCGTCCATCGCGATCCCGGACGCCTCCGGAAAGACCGTGGCGACTGTAGCCGCCCGAAGGGTGGCGGGCGAAGTGGCAGTGGAGACTTCGCCGGGGCTCAAGTACACTTTCGAGGTCATTGGCTGACGCCTCTTTCAAAACAACGCAAATGCAATTCGGGCCCTTCCGTTATGGAAGGGCCCGAGCAAACTTCCCCGGCGGCGCGGCGGGCGATTTGCCGGCAAACGCAGGAATCAAGGAAACCCGCGCACCGTCTGGAAGGAAGGTCTTACAGAATCAGCGACGGGGCGGCGTAGACGCGGCCGGCCAGCTCGCTGTTGAGCATGTACAGGCTCTTTGGGTCGGAGCCGAAGAGGTCGAACTTGCGGATCAGGTCGTCGGCATTTTTTTCTTCCTCGCCCTGCTCCTTGACGAACCAGTTCAGCACCTGCAGCGTGCGGTAATCCTTGTGCTCGCTGGCAAGTGTATAAATCTTGTTGATGCTCTCGGTGACGTACTTTTCGTGTTCGAGCGATTTCAGAAGGGGGTCCTTGAACGAGTCAAAAAGATGATCCGGGCCCTTGATGTCGCCGAAGGTCACACACTCGCCCTCGTTGAGCAGGTATCTGCGGAACAGAAGCGCGTGGTCGCGCTCCTCCTGCGCCTGCACGAAGAACCAATTCTCAAAGCCGTCCAGGTTGTTGTCGGCGTAGTAATTGGACATCGCCAGGTACAGATACGCGGAATAGAACTCCTTATTGATCTGTTCTACCAGTAGTTTCGTGATATCCGGATGCAGCATGCGGGTTGCCTCCTCATTTTTATGTGTATGGATTATATACCCTGTCTCCGCGCCTTGAAACGGGCAGGCCGCGTTTGAATGTTCCCAGCTCGAAATTTATTTCGCGCGCGGTTGACCGCGACGCGGCCGTGGTATATTATCTGAGATATGGTGGGACGTCATCCCGGCCTCTCGCAAAAACAAAACTGGAAAGGGAATTTGTATGTCAATGGCGCAATCAATTCGGGCGCTGGAAGAAGACCCCGCGCGAAGACAGGAGGCGGTAGGCCTCCAGTTCAGACCCATCTGTATATGCGACAAACCCTGCTTCGACCGCGCGATGCGCGAGCTGGACGACGACATCTGCGACTGTTCTTTTGCCGTGCAGTACATCTGGCGCGGAAAATACCGTACCGAAATTTGCTACTACGAGGGCGCGGTGCTGACCCGGATCGACGTGGAGGGCGGCCATTGCTACGGCTTCCCGGCGGGCGGCGATCTCGTGCGGTCGGTCGAGGCGCTGAAGGCCCACTGCGAGGCGGTGGGCGAGAAGCTTCGGTTCGGGCTTCTGTCCGACAAGATGCGTTCGCTTTTGGAAGAGGCTTTCCCGGGCCAATTCGAGTTTGCCGAGAACCGCGACAGCGCCGACTACCTCTACGACGCCAGAAGGTTCATCGACCTGCCCGGCCAGAAACTGCACTCCAAGCGCAACTTCATCAACCGCTTCCGCGCGGCCTACGAGGGGCGCTGGGCCTTCGAACCCTTCGACCCGGACAGGCTGGACGAATTGTACGAGTACGAGGCCCGCTGGTGCCGCGACAACCGCACCTGCGAGGGCGACCTGATGGCCGAAAACCAGGCGATCGTGAACCTGCTCGAAAACGGCAGGACACTCGGCGTGAAGGGCGGCGCGCTCCGGCTGGACGGCAAGGTGATCGGCTTCTCACTGGGCACCTTCATCACGCCGGACGTGTTCTGCGTTCACATCGAAAAGGCGGACTGGATGATCCCTGGCGCATATCAGGTGCTGGCGAATGAGACCGCCCGGGCGTGCGCAGACGGCATCCGTTTCATCAACCGCGAGGACGACATGGGCATCGAAGGACTGCGCAAGGCCAAGCTTTCCTATCATCCGGACAAGATTGCGATGAAGTACATCGCGACGCCGGTATGAGTGGCGTCCGGCTGTCGCGGCCGGAGGATATGGCCGCGCTGAAGGAAGTTTGGAGCGCCTCGTTCCCGGGGGATGAGAACTTTTCCGACTGGTTTTTGGGCAATGTTTACGCGCCGGAAAACGCGTTGGTGTACGAGGACGGCGGCTGCGCCGCCGCCATGCTGCACCTCTTGCCGGTGAGCCTTCGCGCGGGCTGCGAGGCGCTGACCGCGGCCTACGTGTACGCGGTGGCCACGCTGCCTTCGTTACGGGGTAAGGGCATCGCGGCGGCGCTCCTCGGCGGAGCGGAGGATCTGGCAAAGGCGCGGGGCGCGTCTTACCTCATGCTGGTGCCCCAGTCCGAGAGCCTTTTTGAATACTACCGGCGGCAGGGCTTTGAAACGGCGTTTTTCCGCGGACATCGGACGATTGCCGCGGGCGGACCGGCGGCGTCCGGCCTTGAGACCGACGGCACGCCGGGAATTTCCGAGTTGAACGAATGTTTCGAAGCGGCGCTTTTCGGCCGCGACCACGTGGTCCGCTCGGAGGCGGACTGGGCACGGTCGCTCACCTACCTTCGCGCGCTGGGCGTCCGCCGGACTGGCAGGCTCGAGGGCTATGCGGTGTACGAACCGGGAGGCGCCGTGCGGGAGTTGGTGGCCCGGGATGATGCATCCCGCCGCGCGGTGGAAGTTGCCGCTCTGGATCGCCTTGACGCCAGCGAGGCGGCGTGCTTCACGCCGGAAGGCGCACTCCCCTACGGCATGGCGCGGGCTCTCCGGCCCGCCCCCGAGATCCGGTGCGGCTACGCGGGGCTGATGCTGGATTAGGCAGAACCCCAAGGCGCATTTGATTCGGAGATCCCGTTAACCCCAAGCGTTTGTTCGTTGCATGTTATAGACAGGTGCGGGAGGATTCGATGCGTACGGCAGTTTACATGGCCTCTTTGGCATATTTCCTCATATACCAGCCGATCGGCGGCGCTATTGGGCATAGGAAATTCATGCGCGCCGTCTTGCACGAGCCGACGGCAAGGATCAAGTACTACCGTCAGCTGATTGGGGAAATAATAGCCGCCTCAGCAGTCGTATTCCTCTTAATGTTTGCGGGTTGGTATTCCGCCTCGGACATCGGTATCTCGCTACCGGGGTTCACAGCCGCCATCGACCGCTGGGTCGCTTGTGGTGTGCTCGTGGTTCTGGGCGTATACGCGGTGCTGATCGTCTATCAGGTCGTGATGGCCAGGATCAGCCAGCCCTATCGGGCCAAGCTGAGCGATGTGGCGCTGTCCGAGGATATACTCCTGCTGATGCCCCGTACACGGCAAGAGAAACGCCTTTGGACATGGGTTTCGCTGACTGCCGGGCTCTTTGAGGAGCTGCTCTACAGGGGATATTTGCTTTACCTGATCCGCTTTCTGATCCCGGACATCAACGTCTACCTGTGCCTCGCGGTGATGGCCGTGGTTTTCGGCTTGGGCCATGCGTATCAAGGCGCTTCCGGGGTTCTGAAGACCGCTTTTTATGGGCTTTTGCTTTCCGCGCTTTATCTGGTCACCGG
>JAEZTD010000434.1 GCA_023443705.1 Bacillota bacterium
TCAACGGCGAACCCGCGTTCTACAAGCTTCTGGTGCCGTGGCAGGAGACCGAGCCGCAGAACAAGTGCGTGCTGCAGCTCTGCATGACCCATCGCGACGCCAAGTACCGCCTGGGCGAACCCTCTGATCCCAACGTGGACCTGAAGAGCAGCGAAGGCCTTGAAACCTACCTGTACCAGGTCACCAAGGCTTACGAGCCCTTCGTTGACGATTCGAAGGTCGTGCCGCCGCTGAAATTCTCCGACGCGGAAGTCAACGCCATGTCCGTCATCAAGGCCAACCTGTCCAACTCCATCAAGCAGGGCATGTTCGCCTTCTTCAGCGGAACCAAGACCCTCGAAAATGATTACGACGCCTGGATCGCCGAGCTGGAAGCCAACGGCCTCAACGACCTGATCGGCTTCTACCAGACGGCCTACGACGCCCAGTACAAGTAAGAACCTCGCATTACGCTGTGTAAGCCGCCGTACATCCCCCGTTCGGCGGCTTACACCTTTCCATCACGAATTAGAGGTCTTTCTATGACAAATCACCGATTTGACGAACTGGACGGCGCCGTCGCCCACCTGAGGGCGGCACTGCCGGAGGCCGACCTTTTCCAGATGGACGACGCCTACCTGGAGGCGGTTGCGCGCCACGCGCTGACGACCCGGCGCTGTGTGCCCTGGGGCGCGTCGGTCCCGGAGGACGTCTTCAGGCTCTTCACGCTGTTTCCGAGGGTCAACAACGAGCGCCTGACCTTCTACCACGAGGAGATCGCCTCCCAACTGATGCCGCGCATCAGCGGCCTTTCCATGGAGGCAGCGGCGCTGGAGGTTAACCATTGGTGCTTCGAGCAGGCCACCTACCGCTCCACCAGCGTCCGCACGGCGTCGCCGCTCACGGTGATGCGCGCCGGGTTCGCCCGTTGCGGCGAAGAGTCCACGCTGGCCGTCAGCGCCATGCGCGCGGTGGGCATCCCCGCACGGCAGTGCTACGTGCCGCGCTGGGCGCATTGCGACGACAACCACGCGTGGATCGAGGTCTGGATCGACGGCGGTTGGCATTACATGGGCGCCTGCGAGCCGGAAATCGTGATCGATTCCGGCTGGTTCACCGCGGCGGCCTCCCGGGCGATGCTGGTTCACACCCGCGCCTACGGCATGCCGCCGGAGGGGGAGCGGGTGGAGGCGGTGAATGGGCGGGAGTACACCATCAACCGCACCGCCGCCTACGCGCCGACGGCGCTTGTGTGCGTGCAGGTGACGGACCGCGGCGCGCCCAAGCCCGGTGTGAAGGTTCTGTTTGAGCTTGTCAACATGGCGGAGTTCTTTGCCATCTGCGAAAAGACCACCGGGCCGGACGGCCGGGCGGAACTTTTGACCGGGCTCGGCTCCTTGCGCGTGCGCGCGCTGGACGGCGACAAGTCGGTCTGGGCGATGGTGGACGGCCGAGACGGGCAGGTGTGTGAATTGGACCTCGCGGACGCCGTGCCGCTGGAGCCGGAGCCGCGGCGCTTCCGCCAGATTCCCCCTGCGGGAACGCGCATCCAGCCGGTTCCCGCGCCGGGCGCGGCGCTTGACGCCCATCGGGCGCGGCTTGAGCGCGCCGCGCGGCTGCGGGAGGAACGGCTGGCCGGATGGAAAACCGGGAACCCCTACGCCGACCGCGCAGGCGGAAACGCGCCGGAGATAATGGCGTTTCTTTCGGATGCGCGCCACGCGGAGGCGGATAAAAAGCCGCTGCTGGACAGCCTCGCGGAAAAGGATTTTTACGACGTGGACCGGGCGGTGCTGGAAGACGCGCTGGAAGGCGCGCTCAGATGGAAGGGTGCGTTTGAGGAGTCCGTCTGGCGGCAGTACCTTTTGTGCCCCCGCGCGGCATACGAAGAACTCTATCCCGTCCGCCGCGCGCTTTCACAGGCGATGGACGGGTTGAAAACGCCGCAGGCGGTGTGGGCGTTTTTGTCGGAGGCCGTTTCGGTTCGGGATCTTATGCCCCCCGCGGTGTTTCCGGACCCGCTCACGGCGCTCACCCGTGGCTTTACCAGCGCAAAAGGGCTGGACGTAGCGTTCGTCCACGCCTGCCGCGCGCTGGGCATGCCCGCCCGGCTGCATCCCGCCACCGGCGAAAAGGAGTTCTATGAAAACGGCGGTTTCGCGCCGCTGCTTGACGTCGGTCAGGCGGAGGGGGCTTCGCTGACGCTGACCGCCGACGCGCCGCTTAGGTACTTCGAGCACTTTACGCTCAGCCGCGCCGAGGGCGGTCGGGGCAGGACGCTGGACTTTGACGGGGTGGCGATTGAGGGCGCGAAAACCTTTGATCTGCCCGCCGGCAGCTATCGCCTGACCGCCGTTACCCGCCAGATCGACGGCACGGTGGACGGCGTGGTCATGCCGCTGACGCTTCGGGCGGGGGAGGCGCGAAAAATCCATGTGACGCCGCCGCCGGATACCACCCGCGAAAAGCTTTTGTGCGCCGCGCTTCCGTCGCTTCCCGCGGCTACGCCGGAAGGCCTGCCGAGGCCGTTGCCCCCGCAGGGCGCCCCGGCGCTCGTCGCGTTCCTCGCGCCGGGAGAGGAGCCCACCGAACACTTCCTGGTGGAGCTCGGCGAGCGAAAGGCGGAATGCATCCGCCGGGGGATCGCCGTGCGCCTAGTCGTGGACGCGCCTATGGCGGCGAAGCATCCCCGCCTGAAAGCCTTGCCGGAAGGTTTGCCCGGAGCGGAAATCCTCGTATCCGATGACGAGCAGGCGCTCCTTGACTGGCACCGGGCGCTATTCTGCGGCGACCTAAGAAAACCCTTCGCGGCGGCTGTGGACGGTGCGGGCAGGGGCCTCTTCGCATTCTCCAACTACTTTGTGGGTTCCGTCCAGGCGCTTCTCGGCATCCTGGACTGTGCCATGGGCCAACAACAAAAACGGGAGGAAAATTCATGAGCAGCTACGCAATACGCAATACGCCGGGCGACACCTCGTGGTTCAGGCAGGACCGCTTCGGCATGTTCATCCACTGGGGGCTATACGCCATGCCCGCCCGGCACGAGAGGATCAAAACCCGCGAAAAAATCCCGGAGAACCACTACGACCTA
>JAEZTD010000030.1 GCA_023443705.1 Bacillota bacterium
ACCGAGAGCTCCTCCGGGTGGGCCTTCGCCCAGGCGATCACGTCGTGCGGCCCTATAAACATCGAAACGCGCCCACCCGCTGCCTTCGCGCCCGCGAGGCTCAGTGCGCTGCCCGGCACCCGAAGCATGTCGCCAAAGGCAAAGACCCGGTGCCTCGGCCGGAGCGCGATCTCGTTCAGCGCGTCGATAAAGCCTGGCTCCGTCACGCAGACCGGACAGCCGGGGCCGGACACCAGCCGTATGTTTTCCGGCAGAAGCGTCCTCAGCCCCGCCCGGGCGATGGCGGCGGTGTGGGTGCCGCACACCTCCATGATTTTGAGAACCGGGCCGTCGTAGCGCCGGATGCGTTCAAGAAGCGCCGCCGCCGTCATAGCGCGCCTCCGATTTCCTCATGGAGCGCTTCGATCTCGCGGGCCGCTTCCTCCGTCAGTATCTGCATCGCGTAGCCCGCGTGCACCAGCACCCAATCCCCTATTTGGGGTTTAACAAAACCCACGTGTACGCTGATGTGGTTGCCCAGCACATCCACCTTTGCCCAGTCCCCATCCATAGAAACCACGACGCCCGCAGCGGCGACGCACATAAAAATCACCTCGATAGGATAAATGCCTGCCCCAGGCCTATGCCCCCGTCCCCCGGCGGCACCCGGTGGTTGATGTACGCGTTTAGCCCTCGCGCCCGAAGAAGCGCAAGGCAGCGCTCCGTCAGAACGCGGTTCAGAAACACGCCGCCGGACAGTGCCACGTCCTGGACCTCATGCCGTTCGCAGAGCAAAGTGACGCAGCGCTCCACCATGTCACAGGCCGCCTCGTGAAAGCCCAGCGCCAGCGCTCCGCTTTCGCCGCCCGCGGACAGCGCGCGGATCACCGGCCGCCAGTCGGCCTCAATGAACCCGTCCCGCTCCGTGGTTTCGAAAGCCATTTCTGCGGGACGGACGCCGCCGCGCCGAGCAAGGGTTGCCGCCTGCTCCAGCCGGATGGCGCACTCGCCCTCATAGCGGTTTTCCCGGCAGATTCCAAGGATCGCCGAAGCAGCGTCAAAGAGCCTGCCCATGCTGGAGGATCGGGCGGTGTTGATCTTGAGCCGCAGCGCCTTTTCCAGCACGCCCCAGCCGTCGTAGCCCGGTACGATGCCGCTCATCGCCTGATAACACGCGGCGATCTTGTTTGCGTCCCGCATCGATTCGTCCCCGCCCGCCATCAGAACCGGCATCAGGCTGCCCACGCGCGCATATTCCGCGCCGTCGCACAGCAGGAATTCGCCGCCCCACACCGTTCCATCCGGGCCGTAGCCGGTGCCGTCGAAGGCCACCCCCAGTACTCGGGACAGGCTGTGCTCCGCCATTACAGAGGCGATGTGGGCGTGGTGGTGCTGCACGCGCGTGATCGGCAAGCGAAGCGCCTCGGCCCAGGCGCGGCTGAAATAGCGGGGATGCATGTCCGCCGCCGCCGTGCCCGGCATGACGCCCAGAAGCGACAGAAGGTTGTCCGTCACCATGCCATAGCGCTCCATGCAGTCTGCGTCCTCAAGGTCGCCGACATGGGGGGCCATGTAGGCGTAGCCCTCCGAAAAGACGCACGCGGCCGCCTTGAGGTCGCCCCCGGCGGCAATTGCCCGCCCGTTTCCCCCGATGAAAAGGGGCAGCGGCGCATAGCCCCTCGCGCGGCGCAGAATCTGGGGCTTTTTGTCGATCACCCGCGCCACCGAGTCGTCCGAAGGGTTGACGATGGGCCGGTCGTGGGTCAGGATTCCCGCGATTTCGTTATGCGCGAAGGCGGAAAGCTGCTCATCCTCGTAGACGATCGGCTCGCCGCTCACGTTGAGGCTGGTCATCACAAGCGCCTTTGCGCCGGCCTCACGGACGCCGTCCAGAAGCAGGCGGTGTACCGGCGTATACGGCAAAAAACAGCCGTATTCCAGGCTGCCGCGGGTCACGTTCTCGCTGAAAGCGCCCGCCTTGATCGAAATGAGCACGATGGGTCGCGCAAAGCTCGTGAGGAGCGCGCGCTCGGCCTCGCATACATGGCAGACGGCCTCGATATCCGAGACATCCCGGAACATCAGTGCGAAGGGTTTCGCTTCGCGCCCCTTGATTTCCCGAAGCCGGGCAACCGGCGCACCCTCCGGCAGGCAGGCGAGCTGATAGCCGCCGATGCCCTTGACCGCCACGATCCCGCCGGAAAGAATATCCCGGATGGCTCCAGCGATTGGGTCTTCGCTCACCGCGCCACGCTTCAGGTACGATAGTACCGGCCCGCAGTCCGGGCAGGCGACGGTCTGGGCGTGAAAACGCCTGTCCACGGGCGAAGCGTACTCTTTGGCGCAGCGCCCGCACAGCGGAAAACCGCTCATGGCGGTGGCATCCCGGTCGTAAGGCAGCGCCCGAAGAATGGAATAGCGCGGCCCGCAGGCCGCACAGCTGATGAACGGGTGGCGGTAGCGCCTGTCCGACGGGTCGCCAAGCTCCCGGAGGCAGTCGTCGCAAACCGGCGCGTCCGGCGGTACGATCCGGGGCAGCGCCGCGCCCTCCGGCGCGGCGGCGCTTTCGATGATGTGAAAATCGTCCCCGTCAAAGGCTGGCGCGTCAGCGGAATTCATGCGAATGATCGAAAACCGCGCCTTGATCTCCTCCGTAAGCGCGGTGAGCGCGGCTGAATCACCCGCGAACAGGCATTCCGCCAGGCCGCCGGCGTTTCGAACCCAACCGGCAATGCCCCTTTCCCTCGCCAGCCGCGCCACCGTGGGCCGAAAACCCACGCCCTGTATCTGCCCGGAAAGGATTATTCTTCGGTATTCGCGCGGTGGTTGAGCCACTTTGCCACCTCTTCGAAGCCTTCGCCGGTGCGCGCGCTGACGCGGAACACCTGCGCCTTGTCGTTGAGCGCGCGCAGGCCCTTCATGTAGTAGGCCTCGTCGAAGTCCACGTAGGGGGCGAGGTCAACCTTGTTGAGAAGGATCACATCCGCCTTCTCAAAGGCCAGCGGATATTTGTAGGGCTTGTCGCTGCCCTCGGTGACAGAGGTGATGAGCAGTTTGATGTGCTCGCCGATCACAAATTCCGCCGGGCAGACGAGATTTCCGATGTTTTCGATGAACAGAAAGCCCTCTTTCAGGCCGATGGCCTCGGCGGCGTCCTTCACCACCGGCGAATCCAGGTGGCACGCGCCGTGGGTATTGATCTGGTGCGCCTCAATGCCGAGTTTTTTGAGTTTTTCGGTGTCGATGTCCGATTCGATATCGCCCTCGATGACGGCGACTCTCCGGCCGAGCATCGGAATCAACCGGGTCAGCACGCTGGTCTTTCCGATGCCGGGCGCGCCCATCACGTTGACGCAGAACACGCCGCGGTCGGTTAGGTCGCGGTTGAGCTCCGCCGCCAACTCGTCGTTTCGCTTATAAATGGATTCCTGGATGTCAATCTGGCTCATTTTTTTCTACCTCGATCGCTTTTACATAGAATTCCCGGCCGATCTCCGTCGGCCGCCCCTGGCCCCCGCAGGAGCAGCTGAAGTCAAAGGGCTTTCGCTCAAACAGCGCTCCGCAAGCTTCGCACTTCAGCATGGACTTGACAAATTCAAATTCCAGCGCCGCACCCTCGCAGCGGCTGCCCGCGCTGATGAGGTCAAAGTACAGTTGGATGGAATCTGCCATATAGCCGGAGGCATCGCCGACCACGAGAAAGATTTTTGTGACCCGGCCCTCGCCGCGCTCCGTCGCCGCCTGGGACGCAATGCCGATGATCCGCTGGGTGATGGGCAATTCGTGCACGCGCTTCCTCCCGCGCCCCGCGCCCCCCGCGAGGCCTGCCTTCATAGTATAAACGGTCCAAACGCGAACTAAAACGTCCGGTCAGTCGAAGTGGCGGGTGAAGATCTCGTCCTTCTCCAGAAGCTCCCGGATCGTGTCAAAGCCCAGCCGGTGCAAAAGCTCGATCACGTAGGGGTTTTCGGCGGGCGTTTGGTACTGAGCCGACTCGCCGTAAGCCTCGACCGCCTGCCGCCCTTCCTCCGCCGGCGTCACCGCCCTCGGGCCGCCCACGCAGCCGCCGCGGCAGCCCATGCCCTCGTAGAAGTTGCCGCCGCCATTCCCGGCGAGGATATCGTTCATCATCGCCCGGCAGGCGGGAATGCCGTCGGCCTGCCGCGTCCTGACGTTGATCTCCCGGTTGGGGCTGAGCCGACCGACCGTCTCGCGCACCGCTTCACTGACGCCGCCCGCCCGCGCGTAGATTCGCCCGGCGCGGGAGGAATGGTCCTTGTCGCTCTCTTCCAAAGTGGCCGGGTCGATGCCCAAGAGGTCAAAGATCGACTGGGTCTCGCTAAAGGTCAGCACATAGTCTACCGCGCCCGCGAGGTCCTTTTCCCGCGCTTCCGCCTTCTTGGCGAGGCACGGCCCAATGAAGACCGTCACCGCGTCGGGGTACAGTGTCTTGACCGTGCGCGCGCAGGCGACCATCGGCGACACGGAACCGGGCACGTGGCCCATCAGGTCGTGGTAGATCTTCCGAATCATCGCGATCCACATCGGGCAGCAGCAGCTGGTCAGCTGATAGTCCGCCTCGGTCTTGATGTTTCGGTCAAATTCCAACGCCTCTTTGAGCGTCAGGATGTCGGCGAACAGCGCTACCTCGATCATGCCGTCAAAGCCCACCGCCTTCAGCGCGGTTCGAAGCTTTCCGGGGGTGACGTCCTTTGAAAACTGCCCGAGAAACGCCGGCGCTACCAGCGCGTAGGCGAGCCCTTTTGTCGCGCGCACCGCCTTCAGCGCGGGCAGGATGTCGGTGGAGGCCTTGAGCTTATCCGCGGAGCAACCGTCGATGCAGTCGGCGCAGCCCACGCATTTTTCGGGATCGATCTGAATGTTGCCGTCCGCGTCCAGGCTCATCGCGTCAAAGGGGCAGCGCTTCACGCAGTGCTCCCGCTGATCCTTGCCGCAGTCGCAAGCGCCGGTTCTGATCACCAGCGGATGCTTTTCCGGGTGCAGCAGGCAGTCCAGATGGTACGGGTCGTATTCGGACAGCGCCACTTCAAGCCCTTCCGGATCATCCCGAAGCGCCAGCGCCACCGCTTGATTGTAAAGCTCCTGAAACGTCTTCATGTGCGCATCCCTCAACCTCTGCAATGGTGTGGCCCCAGAAAGGGCACCAGCCCAATTATACCATAAAGGCGCGCTTATGAACACGTGCGCATGCGTTGCCTATATGTCAAACATTTGGGACAGCGACAAAAATCCCCGGGTTCATTTGGATTTTTTGAGCGCGGCACTGTGAACGGACGTCCGTGCGGCAATCCCGCAGCAGCGCCGGATCTTCGGTTACGCCTTTGCGGCCATTGCCTTTACCGAATCGCACTTTACAGTCCTTTGGTTCGAGCGTATAATTATTCTGGCAAATGCGACAGCTGTCTTTAAAACGCTCTGCAGGAGGAAAAAATGAATACTCTGGCTGAAATTTCCAGGATCGGCGTGGTGCCGGTGATCAAATTGGACGATCCAAATGATGCCGCGCCCTTGGCCGAGGCGCTGAAGGCGGGCGGGATACCGGTCGCGGAGGTCACCTTCCGCACCAGCGCGGCGGAGGAATCCATCCGCCGCATTGCGAAAGAATCAGAAGGCGTCCTCGTCGGCGCGGGCACGGTGCTGACTGAAGATCAGGTGAAACGGGCCCATGCGGCGGGCGCGAAGTTCATCGTCTCGCCCGGGTTCGACCAGGGCGTGGTGGCGAAGAGCAAGGAACTGGGCCTTCCCGTGCTGCCCGGCTGCGCGACACCCACCGAGATCATGGCCGCGCTGAAACTGGGGCTGACGGCCGTCAAATTCTTCCCCGCGTCGGTGTACGGAGGCCTTCAGGGGATCAAGGCGCTTTCCGCCGCGTTTCCGGGGCTCATGTTCGTGCCGACCGGCGGGATAGGGCCGAAAAACCTGGCCGAATACCTGGGCTTCAAGCCGATCCTCGCCTGCGGCGGCAGCTGGATGGTGGATGTAAAGAATCTGCCCGAAACGCGGCGCCTGTGCGCGGAAGCGCGGGAAATCGTAAAGGAAGTCCGCGGCTGTCAGGCCTGATGCCTGCGGAAAGACAATCAAAGGGGTTTTTGCCTACTAATAAAACTTGCATACGCGAAAGGAGCCTGGAAAAGGCTCCTTTCGCGTTTTCTGTTTGATATTGCCGGAAATCCGCCGGGTCAGGCCCGTACTACATTTGATGAAAATCGACGTCGCGCTCGGCAATGATGCGCTCGATTTTCTCCCTCGCGTTTTGAAGCAAAACGCCGATCAGCTTGATTTTCTCGTCCCCTGCCCGGAACAGCGGCACCGCGACGCTGACCGCCGCGACCACACGACCGTTTTTGCGGATTGGAACGCCAACGCACCGGACGTGCAGATCGGATTCTTCGGATTCATAAGACAGCCCGGTTTCGCGCACGGCCGCCAGCTGATCGTCCAGCCGGTCAAAGTCTACGATGGTGCTGGAGGTCAGAGGCTTCAAACCGCCCGGGTACAGCCTTTTCAGCATGGGCAGCGTATAGTCCGCCAAGAGCGCCTTTCCCACGCCGGTGGCGTAAGCGGGAAGCCGCCTGCCTACCGAAGAGTACAGCCGGATTGGCTCAGGGGAATCGATCTTGAGGAGGTACAGCACCTCCCCGCCCTCCAAAATCCCGAAGTGGCAGGTCTCGCTGCAAACGTCCACGATCAACCGCATCTGCTCGCGGATCAGGTCGAGGATTTCCGTCTGTTCCAGATAGCTGTAGCCGCATTCAAAAAGCTTGAAGCCGGTCTTGTATGTTCGCGTTTGGGCACTATACATTAGAAAGCCGCGCTCGCACAGCGTTCGGAGAATCGGGTGAATGCTGCTCTTCGGCGCGTTCAAATGCTCCACGATCTGGCTGAACGTGCGCCCGGACTGCGATGCCGAGACGTACTCAATCGTCCTCAGCGTCCGGTCGGTCGCGCGATGCGGCGCCCCCTGACCTCGTTCCCCCTCCATACGTCGCCTCCGTTGTTCCGATATACGAACGATTTACCCCGGTTCGATTAGACAGTGGGCCAATCATACCACAGAAGCCTTTAAAAGTCAAATTGATCTGGCTCAGGATTGACAACATGGCCTCACGCGTGGTAACATGATTGTGCGGAATAAAGAATATTGTTCGTATATAAGAACCAACAGCAGGCCCTGGCGGGCCGCGGTGAAAGGAGCGATGTCCCATTCAAGTGGTGGACAAAATTTGCGAACACAAGATCGTCGCCATCGCGCGCCGGGTGCCGGTGGATCGGATCCTTCCGGCAGCCGAGGCGCTTCACGAGGGCGGGATTCGCCTGATGGAGATCACGTTTGATCAGGCCGACCCCGAGTGCCTCCGGCTTACGCCGCGCATGATCGAAGCGCTGGCCGCGCGCTTCCCCGACATGATGATCGGGGCCGGCACCGTCATGACGAGGGAACAGACCCGGGCCGCGGCAGACGCGGGCGCACGTTTCGCGCTGGCTCCAAACATCGATCCGGATGTGGTTGACGAGGCGCTGAAGCAGGCGATCATCGCCATTCCCGGCGCGCTGACGCCCACGGAAGTCGCCTTTGCCCACAAGTTGGGCGCTGGGATGGTGAAGCTGTTCCCCGCGGGAGATCTGGGAACGGGGTACTTGAAGTCGCTGCGGGGGCCGCTCCCCCACATTCCGCTAATGGCCGTCGGTGGCGTGGATTTGACAAACCTCGCCGACTTTTTCAAGGCCGGCGCCAAAGCTGCGGGCATCGGCAGCAATATCGTAAATAACAAGCTGATCGCAGATGGACGCTACAGCGAACTGACCAAACTCGCCAAGGCTTATGTGAATCTGGCATAAAGGGGCATCGACGTGAAAAAGACTGTCTGTTTCGGCGAACTGATGGGGCGCCTGAACCCTGAAGGGTACCTCCGGCTGGTGCAGGCGCAAAAGCTGGAACTGTCCTTTGCGGGCGGCGAAGCCAACGTGGCGGTTTCGCTCGCTTATCTGGGGCTTCCCGCCTCCTATGTGACCAAGCTTCCGGGGAACGACCTGGGCCGGGCGGCGTCGATGGAGCTGATGCGCTTCGGCGTGGAGGTTTCTAGCATCGCGTGGGGCGGAAAGCGGCTGGGGCTGTACTTCGTTGAAAAGGGCGCCAGTCAGCGCGCCAGCAAGGTGGTCTACGACCGCGCGCACTCGGCCATCGCAGAAGCGTCCCGCGGAGATTTCGACTGGGAGAAAATCTTTGAGGGCGCGACATGGTTCCACTTTACCGGCATCACGCCCGCGCTCGGCGGCGAGCTGCCGGAAATCTGCATGGATGCGCTTAAGGCCGCAAAGCGAGCGGGCGTCACGGTGAGCTGCGATCTCAACTACCGCAAGAACCTTTGGAGCCGCGAGCACGCGGGCGAGGTGATGGCGCGGTACATGCCGTATCTGGACCTCATGATCGCCAACGAGGAGGACGCCGCCGACGTGTTCGGCATTCGAGCCTCCGGCACCGAAGTCGAAAAAGGTGAACTGAGCCGCGAGGGCTACGAGGACGTGGCGAGGCAGCTTTCGGAGCGGTTCGGCATCAAAAAGATCGCCATCACGCTGCGCGGCAGCATCTCCGCCAGCGACAATGAATGGGGCGCGATGCTCTATGAAAACGGTGAAGCACGCTTTTCCAAGCGATACAGGGTACACATTGTCGACCGCGTCGGCGGCGGTGACAGCTTCGGCGCCGCGCTGATCTACGCGACGCAAAATGGTTACGAGCCGCAGCGCGCCGTCGAGTTCGCCGCCGCGGCGTCCTGTCTGAAGCATTCGATCGAGCATGATTTCAACCTGGTGACCGCTGATGAAGTCGAAAAACTGGCGCAGGGCGACGGGTCGGGCCGTGTGCAGCGCTGAGGAGGTAAACCTATGAAGATCACGGGACTTGAGACGTTTCTGGTGCCGCCGCGCTGGCTGTTCCTCAAGGTGACCACCGACGAGGGCATCGTCGGCTGGGGCGAGCCGGTGGTGGAGGGGCGCGCCGCGACCACCGCCGCCGCAGTGCGAGAACTGGAAGGGTATTTGATCGGGCAGGACCCGTTCCGGACCGAATACCTGTGGCAGACCATGTACCGCTGCGCGTTCTACCGCGGCGGCCCGGTGCTGATGAGCGCGATCTCCGGCGTTGACCAAGCGCTGTGGGACATCAAGGGCAAGGCGCTGGGCGTACCGGTATACGACCTGATGGGCGGCTGCGTGCGCGACAAGCTGAGAATGTACAGCTGGATCCACGGCAATACGCCGGAGGAACTGGCCGCACAGGCGGTCGAGAAGCGGTCGATGGGCTACACCGCGCTCAAAATGACTCCCTTCGAGGCGCCCATGCACTTCATCGATTCGTTCGAAAAGGTGGACGAAACGGCCCGGAAGCTGGCTGCGATCCGCGACGCGGTCGGCTACACGATGGATGTGGCAATCGACTTCCACGGGCGCGTGCACAAGCCCATGGCCAAGATCCTCGCAAAAGAGCTTGACCCGTTCAAGCTGATGTTCATCGAGGAACCGGTGCTGCCCGAGAACCTGGACGCACTGGCCGAAATTGCGAAATATACCAGCGCGCCCATCGCCACCGGCGAGCGGATGTATTCCCGCTGGGACTTCAAGAAGATCCTCGAGGCGGGGATCGTCGACATCGTACAACCAGACCTCTCCCACGCCGGCGGCCTCAGCGAATGCCGCCGGATCGCCGCGCAGGCCGAGGCTTACGACGTGGCCGTCGCGCCCCACTGCCCGCTGGGGCCGATCGCGCTGGCAAGCTGCATCCAGCTGGACTGCGCGACGCCCAATGCGTTCATTCAGGAGCAAAGCCTGGGCATCCACTACAACAAGGGGAACGAGCTGCTGGACTACATCACGAACGCGTCGGTGTTCCGCTATGAAAACGGCTTCGTCGCGCCGCCCAAAGGACCGGGCCTGGGCATCGAAGTCAACGAGGAGTACGTGCGGGAAGCCGCCAAAGCCGGCCACGACTGGAAGAGCCCGGTCTGGCGCAACGAGGACGGCACGCCTGCAGAGTGGTAAAACGCAAATAAAAGAAACTCCCCTGCGCATTTTCTGCGTGGAGGGAGTTTCTTTTCGTCCCCGCTACCGCTCAAAGAGATTTTTGCCTTCGTTCCGGCTACCGCTGGACGCGGCCCGAGCCGGAGCCCTTCATCAGGCCTTCGACCTCGCGGACGGTGACGCGGTTGTAGTCGCCGCCGATGGTGTGCTTGAGGCAGGATGCCGCCACCGCGAACTCCAGCGCCTCCGCGGGATTGTGATAGGCGTTCAGCCCGTAGATCAGCCCTGCGCTGAAGCTGTCGCCGCCGCCCACCCGGTCGACGATGTGGGTAATCGCATAGCGCCGACTCACATGGAAGGAGCCGTCGTACAGGCAGGCGCTCCAGTCGTTGTGGCTGGCGGAGCGCGATTCGCGCAGCGTGATGGCGACGCGCTTGACGTTCGGATAGGCTGCCATCGCCTCGCGCACAACCTCGCGGTACTGCTCTGCGTTCAGTTCGCCGCCCTCCACATCGGAGCCGGCGCGAATGCCCAGGGCCTTTTCAAAGTCCTCCTCGTTGGCGACGATCGTGTCGGTCAGGCGGACGATCTCGGGCATCACCTCATCGGCGCGCTTGCCGTACTTCCAAAGGTTCTTGCGGTAGTTGAGATCGCAGCTGACTTCCAGGCCCAGCGCCTTTGCGGCTTTCACCGCCTCGATGGACAGTTGTGCCG
>JAEZTD010000165.1 GCA_023443705.1 Bacillota bacterium
ACCACCACGCGGTCATGGACATTTACAAGGCCGAGCTCAAGGCCCGCCGCCCGGCCTTCATCACCGGTCGGGAGACGGAAGGGGAGAAGGACGCCGCCGCCACGCGGTTTATGGAAGGGAAGACAGACCTCTGCTGCGTGTCGCTAAGGTCTGCGTCGGGGCTCAACCTGCAGCGCGCCACCTGCGTGGTGTTCGGGGAACTGGACTGGTCGCCCGCCGTCCACGCCCAGGCGGAGGATCGCGCCCATCGGATCGGCCATGTGGATTCGCTTTTGTGCTACTATCTGGTCAGCCCGCGGGGGTCCGATCAGGACATGCAGGAGGCGCTGGGCCTCAAGGTCAGCCAATTCGTCAGCCTGATGGGCGACCGCCCGGCCTCCGAGGATCAGCGGCTGCTGCTCGAAACCGAGGCGCGGGACCGCATCAAAAGGCTGGTGGAAAAACTCCGGCTGGAGGCCGGGGCATAAGCTGAAGGCAACAGAGCCTGCCCGCGACGCTTCTCACTTTCGAGGGGCGGGGCGGGCTGTTTTTTCATCGACGTTCGCGAAGGAGATCTCGTAGGCCCCCATCGCCGCAAGCGCCACCAGAAACGCGTTGATTGCGATCAGCGGAACGTCCCGCCAGGCAAGGCCGGTGGTGTAGGCCTTGGCGGTGGTCATCAGCACAAGGGCGATCACCAGCACGACGAACCGCGTCGGGATGTGGCGCCAGCGGTCCAGTGGCGCTTTGACGTACTGCACGATGAGCAGCGTCGCCGAAGTCGCGCCGCCGATGGTCGCCAGCGACTCCCAGGTGTAGGCGGTGAGCGCCGCGCCCGCGGAATTCGCCTCGGCGTGGGCGGCAGCCGGCAGCATGAGACCCAGCGAAATAAGAAAACCGGATGTGCGCATGATGAGCCCTCCCTTTCAGGGTGGCTGGCGCTCACTCTCCGTCCTTCTTTCGGTCGTGGTCCAGCCACAGATGGTCGTCGATCCGCTTGTTCATCGTCTTGCAGCACGCCTCCAGCTCGACGATCTTTCCCGCCTGCCGGTCCACGCCGTCGATGCGCTGCTTGATATACTCTATGTCGACCTGCATCTTGGTGAGCACTGCGGTTCTGTCGCTGCCGCGCCCGCGGATGGTGCCGACGGCCACCGCCATCGCCAGCACGACCGATGCGGTCTGGAGCAGCTGAAGGATGATTTCAAGGCTCATAGAACGCCCTCCTCTTCATCGAGGCCCGCCGCCTGAGGCGCGGGGGCCTGTAATACAGCCCGCGCGCCGCCCTCGAAGGGCGGCGCGCGAACCCCGATGTAATACCAATTCCAAACTTTAATGGGTCGTCGCGCCGGATCTTATTCAGCCCCGCGTTGTCGCTCTCCGCTCAGCGTAGCGCTGCTACGCCTCGCTCCGGCTCCTAGCGGGACAGAATAGTCTCTCGCCGCTTTGGACGCATTAAAGTTTTTCATTAGTATAAACTGGCGCCGGAGGCTTTCGTAAAAGGGCCTTTCCACATCGGTTTCCGGCGCCTATCTTAACCGCCCCGCTTCGATGGATTTCACCGCCGGCGGCGCGAGGGCGGGCGCGCGAGCGGCGAAGCCGCTAGCTGCAGGAGGTCATCGTGCGGCCGCACCGGGGGCACAGCGCGCTCAGTGAGCCGCAGGTGGTGCCGCAGTTGGAGCAGGTGCTCATGCCGCCCACGCCGCCCATGCAGGAGCCGCAGGTGCTGGCGCCGGCCACGCTCGAGCCGTTGGTCTGGCAGAGGGGGGTCGAGCCGCTGAGCATGTTGGCGCAGTTGCGCCGGGGGAACAAGGGCAGAGAGAAAAATTCATCACATACGTTTTCGGCGAACTCCTCGCAGGGCGGAATCTCGCAGAAGCCGTAGGCCGGGATCATCAGGTCGACTTCCGCA
The DNA here is from genome assembly GCA_023443705.1 of Bacillota bacterium. GTDB lineage: Bacteria > Bacillota > Clostridia > Christensenellales > Aristaeellaceae > JAEZHK01. The sequence continues at coordinate 1,892 of JAEZTD010000165.1, forward strand.
AGGATTTTGAGCGCCACAGTCACGCAGATGGTGATCTCAAACTTGCAGGAACCGATGTATTCGCCGGTCACGCAGATGGCCGATACCATGCTCTCCAGCGTGAAGGGCACGATGGATTCCTCCGGAATTGCCAGAAGAACATCCTTGACCACGCTGAGCTTCCCGCGGCCCATCCACTCCTGGCAGCGCGCGTCTGTAAAGATTACGTCGATCGGGATGTCCACGGTGGCCTTTACCCGGGCGAACTGCGGGCGGTCGCACAGGCGGTCGATGGTCAGGTCGTGGATGCGGCCGCAGACAGAGGCGGACCGGCAGCTGACAAACGTCCACTGGCCGCAGGGCGCGGGCAGCGGGTCCGGGCTGTTGCGCGCGTTTTCCACAGCCTCGGAATGTGTAATGGCGCCGCAGGTGCCGCAGGTGCAGTTGCACTCGCAGCCACGGCAGCTGCAGTTGCACGCCCGGCTGGTGGGCGATTGGCAGGACGTCGAGGCGCCTGCGATCAGCGGCACGATGTCGGACACGGTGATCTCCACGTCGTCCAGCTGCTCTTGCTGAAGGCATGCGTCGTAGACGTTCTTGACCTGCACGCAGATCCGCTCCGTCAGGCCCTGTACGGCGCTGCCCACAATGGAGCCGGGGCACTGGTCGGAGTTTGCGTTCTTGTAGCTGAAAAAGGACATCGCTACTCCTCCTTCTAAGACTTGGGCGGGCGGCGCCGCGCCGCTTCGCCCGTTTGCGGTTCACCCGCGCTGTATCCTATGGCGGCGCGCGAAAATGCGTTCGCACCTTGTCATACGTCGCCGGTTTTGCTATACTATCCCCATGTACAAAAGGCATTTGAAGCGCGCGCTGGATGCGTGTCTTTCGTTTGTGGCGTTGGCCCTGCTGCTGATCCCCGGCGCTTTGATCGCGCTGTGGATTAAGATGGATTCAAGGGGGCCGGTGTTCTTCCGGCAGAAGCGCGTAGGGCTTGGAAAGAAACACTTCATGATCCTGAAGTTCAGGACCATGCGCATTGATGCGCCCAAAGACGTGCCCACCCACCTTCTGAACGACCCCTACGCCTTTATTACGCGCAGCGGGCGCTTTCTGCGAAGGACTTCGCTGGACGAACTGCCGCAGCTGATCAACATCCTTAAGGGCGAGATGAGCTTCGTAGGCC
>JAEZTD010000207.1 GCA_023443705.1 Bacillota bacterium
CTCCGGCACTCCACACCCGCCGCCTAGCAGGCCTTTTCCATTGTCCCAGAGGTTCCGGTAGCTCAGGTAGATATAAAGTTCGCCGTGTTAAAATACGAGGAAGTCCAGCCAAGAAACGCCTCCATACGAAATGGAAGCCTTAGGATCCCGAAAATCAACCGATCTTCTAATATGATGATTTACAGTTTCTGTTAGTTCACGGGATTCGCCAAATGGAAGTATTACCCTTGTGAATCTCGCACCGATGCCGAAAGAAAAATATAGGCGAAAATTGCAGATTTGCGTTTTGACAACGCGTAATTCCCGTGATGCTGTATAGCTATAGTAAAGGTAGACAGTATGAAAGGCAGAAAGACAATGTCATCTTTACGAATGAAGTTGGAAGCCGGTCAAAAACTGTGCGGCACCCACGTTTCGCTGACGGATCCCTGTGTGTGCGAAATTCTTGGATATCCGGGCTTTGATTACCTGTGGATCGACATGGAACACACCTACATCGATTATAAGACGCTTTTGATCCGCTTGAACGCCGCGCGGGCGGCGGGTACAAGTGCTGTTGTGCGCATCCCGGAAAATGACCCCGTAACGCTGAAAAAGGTGCTGGAAATGGGACCGGACGGGATAATCTTCCCGATGGTCAAAACCTACGAGCAGGCCCAGACGCTGGTGAATGCGTCGCTGTACCCGCCCAGAGGAAACCGGGGGTTCGGCCCCAAGCGCGCCATCCGCTACGGCTTTGACGATGTTGAGGAGTACATCCGGAAAGGGTCAAAGGACACTTGCCGGTTTATCCAGATCGAGCACGTGGACACATTGAGTTTGAGAATTACCGGACGCTGCTTACGGACCCGGTCTTTCACAAGGCCGTGCTGAACACGTTGGTTTACGTGGTGTCGGTGACGGCTTTAACCGTCGGCCTCGGGTTTTTGATCGCAGCGGCCATATTTGATAAGAATCCCAAGTACGTTTCATTCATCCGTTGCTGCTATTATCTGCCCACGATCATCGGTATGGCGGTGCTCAGCCTGATCTGGCTGTGGCTACTCAACCCCTCCTACGGGCTGATCAACTACTACCTTCAGCGCCTTGGGATCGCCCCAATCAACTTTGTCGGCGACGCGCGTATCCCCATCCCGGTGATCATCTTCATGATCTGGCTGGTCAACATCGGACAAGCGGTCATGCTGCTAGTCGCGTCCATGTCCAGCATTCCCAATGAGATGTTCGAAGCGGCGGACATCGATGGCGCGTCAAGGTTCCAGCAGATACGCTTCATCGTGGCGCCGCATTCAAAATGTACCGTTGTATACCTGTCCATCCTGATGATCATCAGCGTGATCAAGGTCTTCTCCGTCATCCACCTGATGACGGCCGGTGGACCCAACTACGCCACCGTATCCATGATGTACCTGAGCTATCTGGAAGCCTTCAAGTTCTTTGATTATGGAACAGGCTCAGCCATCGGCGTCATCATGTTTATCATTGTTTGGGCTCTTTCGATGGTCATTCTGGCGGTCACGGGCAAGAAAGAATAAAAGGGGGAATGGCGAGATGCTGAAAAATGTACTCCGGCGGCGAGGCGGGCTCGACCTGACGATGAACATTCTCATATGCCTCATCACCGTCGTATTCCTCTTTCCACTATACTGGCTTTTCTCCAGCGTTTTCAAGCCGTCGGCGAGCATTGTCGCGCTGCCGCCGCAGTGGTGGCCCCACAGCCCTACACTGAGCAACATCGTAGAACTGTTCCGGGTGGGCGGAGCGGAAATCTGGCTGTTCAACAGCCTCTTTATCGCGGGTACGACCACCTTGCTGGTGGTCATCGTCAGTACGCTGGCCGCGTACGCTTTCGCCAAGCTGCGATTTCCGGGCAGGAACGCAATCTTCCTGATCTTCATCTCCACGCTCATGCTGCCCAAAGAAGTGTTCATCGTTCCGCTGTTCAAGGTCTGCCAGAACCTCGGCCTGTACGGAAGCTACACCGGCGCGATCCTGCCCAATGTGGCGTTGCCCTTTGGCGTGTTTCTGCTCAAGAACTTCTTTGACACAATCCCGGACGCCCTGCGCGAGACCGCGAAAATCGACGGCGCCAGCGAGTACAGGACTTTTTTCAAAAATCGTCATGCCACTGGCGAAACCGGGAATTGGCGCGCTCGCCATCCTGATGTTCGTGCAGACCTGGAACGACTACCTCTGGCAACTCGTCATGCTGCCCAGCGACAGCATGCGCACGATCCAGATTGCCATCGGGGCCATGCAGGCGACCGGCCAGGTGGACCATAGCCTTCGTTATGCCGGTGCAGTGCTCTGTGCCCTGCCGATGCTGGTGGTTTTCCTGATATTCCAGAACTATTTTGCCAGAGGCGTCACGCTTGGCGCGGTGAAGGAATAAAGGGTGATGGATGGGATTCATCGCGGATCGGACTTGTGATATACTAGAAACAAACTGCCTTCCCCGATAAACTTCATCACAGTGCAGGTTCACGCATTGGATGAAAGGAACGGAGCGTGAAGATGCAGGATTTAAATTTCACCCTGAACAAGGCGACGCTTGATGAAACCATCGCCGACAAGCTGGAGGAAATCATCCTTCGGGACTCCGCGCAGGTTGAACAGAAACTGCCAAGCGAGCAGTCGCTGGCGATCAGCTTTGGCGTCAGCCGGACGGTCATCCGCGAGGCGCTCAAGCTTTTGAAGGCGCGTGGACTGATTACCTCCCAGAACGGGGTTGGTTCCAGCATCCGCAAGCCCGATCCCTCGTCGGTGACGGACGCCATCAAAAGAATAATCCATCTGGAGAACATCAACAGCATGTGCATCTTTGAAGCGCGCGCCGCGCTTGAGACCATGGCCGCGCGGCTGGCTGCCGAGAAGGCAACGCCTGCGGACTGTGACGTGCTGGAGGAGATCAACCAGAAGATGGAGGCCTGCAAGGAAGATATAGAAAAGCGCGTCCAGGCAGATATCCAATTTCATCAAAAATTTGCTGAAATCGCGGGAAACCCGCTGATATCGCTGTTTATTGAATCGCTGTCTCCGATGCTTGCGCCGCTCCTGACGCAAAACATGCACATACCGCACTCCAACGAAGACGGCATCATCTACCACAAACACATCATCGCGGCGCTTCGTACCGGCGATGTTGCGAAAGTGGAGGACGCCGTGCGAAGCCATATTGTGACTTCGATGAAGAACTACGAGGCCTCCCTGGAAGAAAAAAAGACGGCGCAGTAAGACTCGCCAAGGCAGCAGACTTGCGTAAAACGCAGGGCTGCTGTTTTCATTGGCTTTTTTGTCGAAAACGCATGCCCCGGTCTAGGAGCGAGCCTCATGGAGAATGGAGGAATCATGATGATTATTGATGAACTGAAAAACGCCAAGCTGTACGCCGGGGTGATGCCCGACTTCATGGGCGCGCTGGAATACGCCATGTCTTTGGAGAATGCCGACTGCGGCCGGTACGAATATGGGGACCATTATGTGATGATTCAGCAAGGGGAGACCCGGACGCTTGAGGGCGCTGCCCTGGAGGCACACCGGCGGTATGTGGATGTGCAGATCGTCCTGTCGGGCGCGGAGCGCGTCGGATACGCGCCGCTTTCCTCCCTCAAAATCACGTAGGACTATGACGCTCAAAAAGACGTGCTTCTTGCGGAGGGAGAAGCGGGCTTTGTTGACGTTCGGAAGGGAATGTTCTATCTTCTGTTTCCCGACGACGCCCATGCCCCTTGCGCACACCCGGGCACACCGGGTTCTTACAAGAAAGCGGTTGTCAAGATCAGGCTGTAGACCAAACCAATAGCGGTCTTATCGCCAAAGCAGTTCCTCAAAGGATTCACCTTGGGTGCGCACACTCCAGCGCCAGCGCCTCGCCTTCCCGAAGCCCTCTCCAAAATAAGAACGGCTCCCATCCATAACGGAAGCGGAGCCGTCCATTCTTCTCTTTGGTGAAGGCGGTCGCCAGTTTTTCGATTTATCTTTCTCATGGGGACCGCTTTCGAAAAATTTGAGAAATCATACTCGTCGCTTTGTCGCAAACACGATTCCGCCCACCAACACAACAATGCAGATCAATAGCAGTATCACTTCATTCATAGATAATGACGGCGTTGCTGAAGCCCCGCTTGATCGCATATCCATATTTGGAAAGATACGCCCGGGATTATTCGCCGCGTTCTGTACGGTTGTGTCCTGTTTATCGTGACCTGTGGAATTGTTATTGCCCGGAAACCCGCCTTGTCCATCTGGCGGAGTAAAATTGCCGCCATTCGTTAAGTCGTCCTGTCCGTTCGGCGGGACAGTACTGTCAGTGTCTGGAGACCCTCCCTGTCCGTTCGGCGGCGTAAAGCTGACATTGGCGCCGGCCATTGCCGGAGTTTTGTTTGCGTTGTTTGCCGAGGATTGGGAATTTTCCCCGCCGCTCCTGTTCCACCCCGGAAACTGCCCGCCGCGAGCGCGGTCAAATCCCATTGAACTTGAACCCATACTTTCAAAATAAATGCTTGAAGCGTCAATGAATCCTGCGTTTTCACTCGCGGTCTGTCCCTCGCTGGTCGAGGCGATGGTCCCGTCAAGCTGGCTGCTTATACTCTCGGCGCGAAGCAGGCAAAACTTCCGCAGGGCAGAACTGCCCTTTTAGAAGTCCTCGTAGGTGCAGAACGCCGAAGGGTCTTTCTCGACATATGGCGAAATGAGCGCAATGGCGTTGTCGTACATCCCGGCAAATTCGCCGCTGCTGAAATACTCCATGTACTCCGCGAAAACTTCGTGATACTTCGCGAGATATTCTTCGCTATTGAATATCCATGCGATCATGGGTTTGTCGTCGGTCGAACCGGCGAGCATCGGCGAATCGATCGGATAATTCACAAGCTTGGTGGCGTTCTATTCGTTTGTTTCCGTCTGCCCGGCGTTGGGATTGCCGCCGGGCATCCCGCCCATCCCCCCGCCCATTCCGAAGCCGCCCATTCCGCCGAACGCAAGGTTGTAATCCCATGCGATCATCGAAAGTTTCCCGTCGTTTTCGGCAAGGTAGTAGTTGTGGGTCAGACTGCCCGTGTAACTGTCGGAGTTCAGCGTGAAGTTGTGGACGACGAAATACCGGATGACCTCGTCAACGTCAACGATCTGCTCAATGTTCTCACCGGCGTTGAGCTGCTTGAGCGAGGAGATCAGGCGGGTTTTGTCCGCGTTTGACGGATCGAATACGGCGTTGTCGAAGATCGCAGAGTAACTGTCCGGGTCGTCGTCAGAATAGACGAGGGATGTCGCTCCGCCCCCGAAACCTCCGAAGCCTCCGCCCATATTGGGCCTCTGACCGGCTTGCTCGGGTGCGTTCCCCCTGCCCATTGGCAGCCCTCGGCATTTGTGGCATTTCGCCGCCGAAGTTTGGCATTGCGCCATCGCCGAAATCGGGCATTCTCGGCATTTCGCCGTTTTCACCGCCGAAGTTGGGCATCTGACCGCCGCCGGGAAAATTGCCCTCGCCGTTCATGCTTCTGCGCATGTCGCCCATATCCATGCTGTCGGGTTTATAAATTTCACCGAAGCCGTTGCCATACACGCGCTGCGCAAAGGATTCTTCCACGCCCTCGGCGGCAATGTACAGTCCCCAGTCCTCGCCATTGATTGTTACCCAGACGAAACTCGACAGCGGGGCGTCCGCACCCATCGCCAGTCTAATCACCCGTTTCTGTTAATCTGGTGTGGCTCATCTGGATGTGACAACCAAAACATCCTCGCCCCGTCTCTGCGGGGAGTTTTCATGCTTCGATCGCTACAGTACATCCCACCGTCTTACAACGCAAGGAAGTCCGCCGTGCGCGTAAAGCCCGACGGACTTCCAAACCATTGTTTGGGTTATTCCACGTCCTGCAGCGCGTCGTAGCCCTCCTCGCCGGTGCGGACCTTGACGACGTTCTCCACGTCGTAGACGAAGATCTTGCCGTCGCCGATGTGCCCGGTGTACAGCACCTTCTTCGCGGTCTCGATGACCGTGCGGACCGGCACCTTCGAAACCACGATCTCCACCTGCACCTTGGGCAGGAGGTTGGTCTCGGTCTCGACGCCGCGGTAGAACTCGGTCTTGCCTTTCTGCAAGCCGTAGCCCAGCACCTGCGTGACGGTCATGCCGGTGATGCCGATGCCGTTCATGGCGGACTTCAGCGCCTCAAACTTGCTCTGCTTGCAGATGATCTCCACCTTGGTGAACTTCGGACCGGTGCGAGCGGGCGCGGCTGCGGGCGAAGTCTTGATGGCGGTGGTCTGCACGACCGGCACGGCCTGGTTTACGGGCGTCGCGTAGGTCTTCTCGATCAGGCCAGCCCTGCCAAACCGCTTGAGCTGCTTGATGGGCGCGTTGTCCTCGGAGTCGTAGTCCAATTCCGATCGCACCAGTTGCTGGTCGGGGTAGGCCAGAACGCCCATCTCCGGGATATCGACGCCCTCCAGCTCATCCTCGGGCGAGACGCGCAGGCCCCACACCTTGTCAAGCACCTTGAAAAAGACGTATCTGGCGGATGGTCCACCGGAAGTCAGTGCCGTCGTCGCTGTACAGGGGGTCGAGGTTGATCGCGCTCGTAATCACAATCTCCCCCAGAACCCCTTGTGTCGCTTCGGAACGCGAGATCGTTCGCTCAAAGTCTGCCGTGAAATCGGGCACAGACGGCTAGGGGGCGACCGCATTGATGACGATGTCCTGGGCGGGGTAAGTAAATGGCCGAAAAGATGGCTGGCAAGCATCGTCCAGGCCCTCGTCCTACTCGACAGAAGCGTCCTTGATAGCATTTAGAATTGACGCTAATCCACCAATAACAGACGCAGAAACCGGCGGAGGGATCAGCGTACCCCAACAGCTTCTCGCAGCCGGTTGCCGGGAAGTGTGCTTTGCCACCTATTGTGAGAAATTTGAACTACGGCGTACAGGTCGTGCTTCCGTATGGCAGGCAGCACCGCGTTAACCCCCCCAGCGTTCGAAGCGCTCCGCTGCCGGAAGATGGCTGCGGAGGTTTACGCAACCAATTCATGGCTCCAAGCGAATAGAATCTCGTGGCCCAACCACAGGCGGTAGTATGCTGCCGCAAACAACGCGCCCCTCCCGTATCGGAAGGGGCGCGTTGT
>JAEZTD010000241.1 GCA_023443705.1 Bacillota bacterium
GCATATTGGTGGCGCTATCTATACCTTGGGTCAGTGCGCCGCTCGGAAATCCGTGAGGATTTCAGGCGCACGCAGGTTTCCTTCCTTCGCATCGAAAAAACCATAGGGTTTTTCGATGCCTTGAGGCACATCCCATGACGGGATGTGCCTTTTACAGAATCATGCCTCACTTGACTTCCTGCCCCTCCTTATACACAAGCCGGATGCTTTCCTGTTGCCGTTGCCTACACCCGCTCCCACCGTTCCGCGCCTCAACGCTTACCAAACTCCGCATTAAGCCGGTCTGTGGATGGGACGGGCGAGTCCACATCCGCATCAAGAAGGGCATGCTGGGCAGGGTTCGCACGTCACAAGGTTCACAGGCCCGGTGACGCCGGCCGGCTGAGGCGCTTTGATCGCCGCGCGCTCCTTGCCCGCGTACAGCCTGCGCCTTCGGACATCGCCGATGATGTTGGTGAAGTACGGCCAGCGCGCGTCGACGGGGTTTTCAGGCTCCGGTTCCGCTCGATCGGGGTCGATCACATGGTTGATCCATGTGTTGACGGCTCGTATCGTCAACCGGTGCACGCCCTTTTCAACCACGCCCAGCGGCGAGCGAAGCGGAGCCTTCCAGAGGGACGAAACAATTTTGCCGTCCAGCATTACGTCGCAGCAGCAGTCCAGATGGGTAAGGGTTACAGAGAGCGTCCGATCCTCGCCCATCTCAAAATCCGTCCAATACTCGCCGTCGCCGCTGTGGTAGCGCGTCGATTCAAACTGCTCCCATCCCACCGGATCCTGAAGGCCCTCCGCGACGGTCTCCCCGCCGACCGCGAGCGTCCAGCCGCTCAAGCGCAGCACCCTCTGATAAACATCGGCGGCGCGGGGCGCGAGGCCTTCTTCCCCCGCGGTCAACACCAGTGACTGGTTGGGCTCGAGTTCGATCTCCACGCGCGCTCGGCCATCCAGGTTCGCAAGCGAGATCGGCGCCAAGTCCCGCAGGGCCATCGGATCGTAGAGCCGCAGACCGCCGACCGCCCGGAGGTTCAGCACCGCGCGGCGGGCTCTCTCGGAAATGTTCGCGATGAAGTAGGTGTCCTGACCGTCCACGCGGCGGTGAATGAAGCCCACGTCCTGCGCGTCTTCACCCTCGACGACAAGGTCGGGTTCCAACACCTCGTTAAGCGCCGCAATCAGCCCGTCGCCGTTGGCCGACACGATTCGCGCGCTTTTGAGGGAAGCCATTGCGCGCCGGACCGCTTCCCCGTGCTCGTACCGGTCGACAAGCCCGCAGCCTTCATTGGGAAGACCTCCGCACGCGATGACCGCGAGGCCCGCCTCATCCATCTGTGCGATCACCTGAGCCGTCTTAACCGGCATGCGCGTGCACCCGACGATCAAGAGTGCCCTGTACCGGTTCTTGCCGATTTTGAGCGCGCCGTCTTCCAATGTGCCCCGGTCGCACAACGCCTCGTCATTGACGTACGTGAACCAATACCCGGCACGTTGCAGGCGGTTTACCGTTTCCTTGCCGACGTAGTCCTCGACGCGCAGCGCCATGTGCAGTTCCGACATCGGTGAATCCGACCAGATGTCCCCCGCAGGAATGTAGACCATGACCTCGCTTACAGCCGGGCCGCCCTGCATCAGCGAGCAAACCCTGTTCATGTAAGCGGACAATTCCGGATAGAAACGCCACCATGTATTGTTCTGGTTCAGCATGGAGGAAGCGTAAAAATTCCAGCCCGGTTTGCCCGCGCGCTCCGGCGAGTAGGAAAAACCATGGTTGACGATCATCTGAATGCCGTCGATCACGATGGCGTCGAAGGCGCGCTTGACCATCTCTGGGGTTTCCTGAAACCTCGGCGTGCGCAGCCACGTAAAGCTCTCGTTGGATACGATGGGCCTGTCGTAGCAGAGGGCCGCCGACACCGCGAGCCGGCGGTGTACGGTATTCACCGAATACCGGTCGTGCAGGCCAAAGGTTTCACCTTCCGGAATGTCGGCGGATGCGTAGGCCTTCAGGATATCGGCCCAGATGCCATGCGCTTGCGTTCGCGAGGTAACGCCCCACGAAGCGCACCAGGCGGTGAAGTTTTCAAAGAAACCTTCGAGCGTGAGCTCCGAAAACGTCCTGAAATAATCGTAGCGGACGGGGTTGGTGACCTCGCCCATGTCGCCCCACAGCGCGGGCAGGTAGGACGAAAGGTCGTACCCCCGACGGGCTTGAAATTCCGAGAGCAGCGGGCTCGTCCAGTTGCAGCCGCCCAGTTCGATGGAGTCGCAGAAAAACGAGCGGATTCGCCCCCGCCCCAGACGATTGATCAGCGCATCACCCATCGTGCGGAAGTAGAAATCTGCGACGTCCTTCCGGCAGTGGTCGATGGCGAGCCCCTGCATGTTGGGCGCGGGCTTTCCGACGTTCTGCTTATACTTCTGCACGACATAAGTAAATATCCTGTGCGGCCCTTCGGGCACCTGAACCTCCAGCCTGCTGCCCCATCGCCAGGTTTCGATAAAGGTGGGCTGCACGGAGTCCGTTATGTCCCGGGCCGCCTCCGCTTCCAGAAGGCCGTCCCGCACGCGGCAAAGCACCACCCGCTCGATCTCGCCCGGCAGTACGCAGGTGTAGTCAAATGAGAAGACACAAGGGCCCGCCACGTCGTGGCTGAACGGCACCAGGATGTCCGGCGCCATCGTGTCCTCGACAAACGAGCCGCCGAACGGCCAGCCAGAGCCCAGCGTCAAGTCGACATCGATGTCCATTTCTTTCGCGCAGGAAAGGGTGAAGTCCAGGACCGCAAAGAACTCCGGGGAGAAAAAATCCACATGCTTTTGCCCGATGGATGGGTCATCAAAGTCCAGCGGATACAGGAATTGGATCTCGACGCCGCCGATTCCGGCATCCCGCATGGCCTCAAGCTGCCGCCGGATTTCCCGCTTTTCAACCGCGCCGCCATACCACCACCACCTGGTGTTGACCCGCGCCTCACGCGCGGGGGCTTCAAGGCGCCTGATCGCGCCGCTTTCGCTCGCCATATCCCTCACCCCTTGATCGGTTCGAAGGCGACCTGATCCTCCTCGATCTCGACGCAGATCACGGTGTCAATGTCCTTGGGCTGTTCGCCAGGCCACAGGATGCGCCAACTGTGGTCGCCTTCGCAGGTAACGCGCTCTTTCAGCGTGAGTTCCCGTCCGTCGGTGAGTAGGTACGCGCGCTTTGGCGCATTGGCCATGTTGAGAAGGTACACATCCGGCAGCTCCTCAAACACGTGGATATACAGCTTTCCGGGTCGGGACGTGAAATAGCCCCAGTCGATGTCATAGGGGTATGTGGGCACCGGCCGCGTTCCGTAGATGCTCTCGCCGCACTGGGAGAGGAAGCCGCCGACCACCGAGAGTACATGCTCACTCGCCTCAGGCACACGGCCTGCCGCGTCCGGGCCGATATTCAGCAGGAAATTGCCGCCGCGGCTGACCACCTTGACGAGGTTCCGGATCAGCTTTTCAGGGCTCTTCCAGCGTTGGTCAAAACGGTTAAAGCCCCAGGTGTCGTTGATTGTGGCGGGCACCTCGAAATCGCCCGGGTATGGTAAAAGCGGGATGAAGTTGTCGCCTGTGGTCATGTAATCGCCCAAGCCGTTCCCGATACGCCCGGAGATCAGGCAATTCGGCTGCAACCGACGAACCAGCGCCTTGAGCTCCTCCGATTGCTCCCGGGTCATGCTCATGGGGGTATCGAACCAGATGAGGCCCACTTCGCCGTATTCCGTAAGAAGCTCGGTAATCTGCGGAATGCACTTCTGATCGAAGTAGTATCGGAAATCCTTCCCTTCGTCCGGCACGCCCTCTTCGATGCCGTCCGGGTGGTGCCAGTCCTGCGCCTGTGAATAGTAAAAGCACAGCTTGAGCCCGTACCGGTCACAGGCTTCCCGCAGCGCCCGTGCGGGGTCCCAGCCCCAGGGCGTCGCTTCCACTGCGTTGTAGCGGTCGGCCTTGGAGCGGTACATTGCAAAGCCTTCGTGGTGCTTCGAGGTGAAGACGACGTACTTCATACCGGCGTCCCGCGCGAGGCGTACGATCCTGTCCGCATCGAAGCTGTCCGGATTGAACTGGGCCGCGAGCTTTTCGTATTCCTCAACGGGAATGCCGAGGTCGTGCATGATCCACTCGGCGATGTTGTCAGTCCTTGTGCCCCGGTATTCTCCGGCAAGCAGCGCGTACAGTCCCCAGTGGATGAACAGGCCAAATTTCGCGTCGCGCCACCAGTTCATGCGGTTTTCCATCTGTTCCCCTCCTACGGTTTTCCGGAAGGCTCGTCCAGCACTTGCAGGTCGTACATGCGGATGTACTCGTGCGCTGCCAGCGCAAAGCT
>JAEZTD010000290.1 GCA_023443705.1 Bacillota bacterium
GCCATCTGGTATTTTGGCGGCAATTGTGCTATCCTTGTAGGCGAATTCTATGGAGGGCGATATGGACGACGAGCGCATGATGAGGGCGGCGCTTTCCGAGGCGCGAAGAGCGCTTTCGGAGGGGGAACTGCCGGTGGGCGCGGTGGTGGCGCGGGATGGCGAGGTCATCGCCCACGGCCGCAACCGCCGGGAGGCCACGAGCGACCCCACCGCCCACGCGGAGATCGAGGCAATCCGCGCCGCTGCGGCGGCGCTGGGCGGCTGGCGGCTTTCAGGCTGCCAGCTGTATGTGACGCTGGAGCCCTGCGCCATGTGCGCCGGGGCCATCGTGGCAGCGCGGCTCGGCCGCGTGGTCTACGGCGCGGCGGACCCCTCGGCCGGCTGCTGCGGCAGCGTCTACCGCATCACGGAGGACCCCGCGTTCACGCACTTCGCAAGGGCGGACGGCGGCGTTTTGGCCGCTGCCTGTCAGGAACTGTTAAACCAATTCTTTGCCGCACGCAGAAGGGGAGAAACCCATGACGCCGGATCGCGTAACAATGGAGAAAATTGAAAAATGGGCCGGGGAAAACCTGGAGTCGGTTGTTCGGGACCTGCAGGATTTCGCGCGGATCGAGAGCGTGAGCCGCGCGGATTTGGCGCAGCCCGGCGCGCCCTTCGGCCCCAGCGTAAAAAGGATGCTGGATTTTGCGCTCGAGCGGGCGCGGGAATACGGGTTTGAGGCCGAGGACCACGAGGGCTACTGCGTGAGCGCCTATTACGGCGACCGGGAAAGGGCGCTGGGCATCTTCGGCCATCTGGACGTGGTGCCGGTGGGGGAGGACTGGATCTACCAGCCCTTCGGCGCGACGCGGGAAGGCGACTGGCTGATCGGCCGGGGCGTTCACGACAACAAGATGGCCTGCGCGCTGGGGATTGGACTGATGCGTTTGTTTCGTGAGATGGAGATTCCGCTCAGGCACGGCATACGCCTCGTGATGGGCGGCTCCGAGGAAACCGGCATGCAGGACATGGTCTACTTCGCAAAGACCCAGAAGATGCCGGTGGCCTCGATCGTGCCGGACGCTTCGTTTCCCGCCAACTACGCGCAGAAGGGCATGCTGGGCGCGACGCTGACCTGCCCCGCGGGCGTCAAACTGCGGGACATTTCCGGCGGCGTGGTAGAGAACATGGTGTCGCCCACCGCCCGCGCGCAGATTGACTGCCCGCTGGAGGCCGCGCGGGAGACCCTTGGCCGCGCCGATGTGGAAGTCGGCGGCGTGGACGGCCGGGTGGAGGTGCGCGCAAAGGGCATGGCCGCCCACGCGGCGCGCCCCTGGATGGGCGAGAGCGCCATCCACAAGCTGACGGCGGCGCTGGCCGCGTCCGGGCTGTTCTCCGGCGCGGATCAGGCGGCGCTGGAAGCGGTAGCGGAAATCTCCGGCGACACCTACGGCGAGAAGGCCGCCATCGCCATGGAGGACACCGAAACGGGCAAGACCACGATGGTGGTGGGGCTGATATCGATGGAGTCCGGGCGCATCCGCCTGACAGTGGACAGCCGCCTTTCCATCGCCACCGATCTTAATGCCTGCCGGGACGCCTTCCACGCCTACGCGACGGGAAAGGGCTTTGAAATTGCGTCGTTCAAGTTGAAAAACCCCTTTTACATCCCGAAGGACGACCCGCGCATCCGCGCGCTGCAGGACGTGTACAGGGCCGTCACCGGCAGGGACGACACGCCCTACACCACCGGCGGCGGCACCTATTCCCGGGAACTTCAAAACGCCGTGAGCTTTGGCCCCGGCTTTCCCGACGCCGCCAGGCCGGACTTTCTGCCGGAAGGGCACGGCCATGCCCACGAGCCGGACGAGGCGCAATCAATCCCGGAAATGAAAACCATACTCGTGATCTACGCCGCGGCGCTCCTCGCGCTGGACGCGGCGGCTGACTGAAGGAGGAAATAACGTGAGCAGAATGGGCGAAACCATTCAAAAGGCCAGACTGGCCGCGGGGATGACCGAAAAGGCGCTGGGCAAAAAATGCGGCCTGGCGGAGAGCGTCGTGAAGGACATCGAATCGGGCCGCAGGGTCGCCAGCGACGACCAGGCCCAGCGGATGCTGAAGGTACTCGGGGTCAAAAACCCCGTCTCGACGGAGCTCGAAGTGGCGGCGGAGCCGGAGGTGAAGCTTCGCCCGAAGCCGCGCCCCTACGTGCTGCCGGCGGAGCAGCCGATGGAGGAGGCCGTCACCGCGGCGTCCTCGGCGTCTGAGGAGCCGGGCGGCGCGTGGCTCGACGCGCTGGGCGGCGTGGTCAAGCGGGTGCCGGTGTGCGACGAAAAGGGGCTGGTGCTGGACCACGTACTGGAGCCGGTGATCGGCAGGCGCATCGAGGGCGGCGCGCCCGACAAGGTGTTCTTCTTCCGCTGCCCAGACAGCGCCCTCGCCGGGTACCGCATCCATGCCGGCGATCTGCTTTTGACGGTGCCTGACAAGAACCCAGTGGACGATGCGGTCATGATTGTGGAGCGATCTGGCCTCAGGCAGGCCCGGAAGGTCAAGAAGCTGGACGGGGGGAAACTGCTGCTCCAGTCCTTCGACCGCGAGTTTCGCGGCGAGACGGTGGACCTTAAGAGCGTCCTCATCCTCGGCCGCTGCGTAAAGCTGACAAGAGCACTCTGACAATTTAATCCGCGCCGCCTGCATATTGCTCCCGGTTTTATTCCGGATGCGAGCGGCGCGGCGCATCATTTCTGCATAGATATACGCATTATTCACACAAATCCCCTTGTGCGCCGGGGCCTGAAGGATTATAATGGGGCATCCATTCAAATTGAATCGGGAGGAAAGAACGATGAAGAAGATTTTCGCAGTCCTTCTGGCCGCGCTGGTTCTGGCGCTGGGCACCGCGGGCCTCGCGGAGGATGCCACCTTGGTGGTCGGCACCAACGCCGAGTTTGCGCCCTTTGAGTTCATCGGCGACGACGGCCAGCCCGCCGGCATCGACATCGACCTCATCAACGCCATCGGCGAGAAGATCGGCATGACCATCCAGATCGAGAACATGAGCTTCGACGCGCTGATCCCGGCACTGGCCAGCGGCAAGATCGAAGCCACGATCTCCGGCATGACCATTACCGAAGATCGCAAGCAGAGCGTGCTGTTCAGCGATCCGTACTATCAGGCCTCCCAGAAGATCATCGTCAAGGAAGGCTCCGCCGTGGCAGGTGAGGCCGACCTCGCCGGCAAAAAGATCGGCGTGCAGCTGGGCACCACCGGCGACCTGTATGTGACCGAGAAGTTCACGGACGCCACCGTCGACCGCTATGACAAGGGTATCGACGCGGTGCAGGATCTCGTCAACGGCCGTCTGGACGCCGTCGTCATCGACGAGGAGCCCGCCAACGTTTTCGTGTCCCAGGCCCAGGGCCTCGTCATTCTGGCCGACCGGCTGAGCGACGAAGCCTACGGCATCGCGCTGCCCCTCGGTCAGGACGAGCTGCTGGCCAAGATCAACCAGGCGCTTGAGGGCCTTAAGGCCGACGGCACGCTGGACGCGATTTACGAAAAGTACAAGGCCGAGGAGTAACGAGCGTATTTCCCAAATGCGCAGCCGCGCGCGGCTGCGCATTCAAGGCATCAAAAAACCCTGCGGTTTTTTTGATGCGAGGGGAAGATCCTGCGTGCGCCTGAAATCCTCACGGATTTCCGTGCGGCGCACTGACTGAAGGTACGGATAGCGCCACCAATATGCGTACTGGTGGCGCTATCCCGTTCCCGACGTACACGCCGCCGGGAATGATTGAAACCCTACGAAGACTTTGTTGATGGCCTGCATTTCGTGTTCCCGTTGAAAGGAGCGTGTCCGCTTGGAAGCCATGAGCGCGTGGTTTGCGTCGTTCTGGAAGGACTTTGAATTCAACCTCATCCAGGGCGACCGGTACAAAATGCTGCTGGACGGCCTGGGCATTACCGTCGAGATCGCGTTGGCGGCGGCGGTACTGGGCGTGATTCTTGGCAGCCTCATCGCGCTGATGCGGCTGTCCAAGTGGAATTTTGTGCGCGGCATCGCCCGGGTGTACGTGGATGTGATCCGCGGGACGCCGGTGATGGTGCAGCTGCTCATCATGTACTACATCATCCTCGCCACGTACAACGGCCCCAAGGTGGCGGTGGCGATCTTTTCCTTCGGCCTCAACAGCGCCGCCTACGTGTCGGAAATGGTGCGCGGCGGCATTCTGTCGGTGGACAAGGGGCAGACGGAGGCGGGGCGCTCGCTGGGGCTGTCCAGCGGCGCGACGCTGATTAAGATCGTCATGCCCCAGGCCATCAAGAACACGCTGCCTTCGCTGTTCAACGAGTTTATCATGCTGCTCAAGGAGACCTCCATCGTGGGCTACATCGCGCTGATGGACCTGACCAAGGCCGGTGACTTCATCAGAAGCCGCACCTACTCGGCTTTCTTCCCGCTTCTGACCGTGGCGGCGATCTACCTCGTCATGGTGTCGGGGCTGTCCGCGCTGTTCGGGCGCATTGAAAAGGGGGTGCGGCAGGGTGATAACCGTTAAGGGGCTTACCAAGGAGTTTGAAGGGCTGAAGGTGCTGCGCGGCATCGACCAGCGCGTCGAAAAGGGCGAAAAGCTGGTGGTGATCGGGCCCTCCGGCTCCGGCAAGTCCACCTTTCTGCGCTGTCTGAACCTTCTCGAGATGCCCACCTCCGGGTCGATCGTGTTTGACGGCGAGGAGATCACCGGAAAGCACGTGGACATTAACCGCGTGCGCCGTAAGATGGGCATGGTGTTCCAGCAGTTCAACCTCTTTCCGCACAAGACGGTACTGGATAACATCACGCTGGCGCCGGTTCACCTGAAAACCATGACCAAGGACGAGGCACGCGAGCGGGCGATGGCGCTGCTCGACCGCGTTGGCCTGCGGGACAAGGCCGGGGCGTTTCCCGGCCAGCTCTCCGGCGGGCAGAAACAGCGTGTTGCCATCGTGCGTGCGCTGGCGATGGACCCGGAGGTCATGCTCTTCGACGAGCCGACCTCCGCCCTCGACCCGGAAATGGTGGGCGAGGTGCTGGACGTGATGAAAAACCTGGCCCGGCAGGGTATGACGATGGTGGTGGTCACCCATGAAATGGGCTTTGCCCGGGAGGTGGGCGACCGGGTGCTGTTCATGGACGAGGGCGTCATCGCCGAGGAGGGCACGCCCGCCCAGGTATTCGGCGCGCCGAAGGAAAAGCGCACCCAGGATTTTTTGGGCAAGCTCCTGTAACCCTTCCCGTTTAAGAAGGTTACCCCGGACGCCGCGCGATGGTTCGCGCTTTGCGCCCGGGGTTATTATATGAAAGTGCCCCGCGGTTCCATGGAATGTTGCGTTGCCGAAGAAATCGCTTCGGGGCAGGAAAAACGCCCGGAGAGGGCGAATAGAAAATCAAACGGTTCCGAGGAGGAGAAGATCATGGCGAAGACCATTCACATCGAAGGCATGAGCTGCGGCCACTGCGCCGCCCACGTCGAGCGGGCGCTTCGGGGCATCGGCCTCGACGCGACGGTGGATCTTGCGAAGAAGACCGCCACCGTGTCCGGCGGCGCCGCGTCGGAGGAGGCCATCCGGGCGGCCGTCGACGAAGCCGGGTATGAGGTTACGAAAGTCGACTGATACCAATCCGAAACATTAATTCTTCGTCGGACCGGATCTTTTCGCCGAGAACTGTGTCGCCATCCGCTCGACGTAGCCTGCATTTCACGCCAAAGGCGTATCCCGCAGGGACGCCTCGCTCCGGCTC
>JAEZTD010000316.1 GCA_023443705.1 Bacillota bacterium
CCCTGCCCCAAATGGACAGCGTCCTGGCCGGGCTCAAAAAATACCGGCCGGACGTTCAGTTCACCTACGCCCGCGGATGCGGCGTGTTGGACGGCGACGACGGGGAGATCGAAGCCGCTGTCGAGGCCGCGAAGGATGCGGAACTGGTGGTTGCGGTCATGGGCGACAAGGCGGGCCTGATTCTGGACTGCACTTCCGGCGAGGCCAGGGACCGGGCCACGCTCGAACTTCCGGGGCGCCAGAGGGAGCTTCTGAAGCGCCTGAAGGAGACCGGCGTACCGGTGGCGCTGGTGCTGGTAAACGGCCGCCCGTTCTCGCTGACCTGGGAAGATGCGAACCTTTCCGCGATCCTGGAAGCCTGGCTGCCGGGCGAGGAGGGCGCGCTGGCCATCGCGAAAGCGCTGTTCGGCGAGATCAGCCCCGCCGGAAGGCTGCCCATCACTTTTCCGCGCGCGGCGGGGCAGGTGCCGGTGTTCTACGCCCACAGGCCCTCGGGCGGCAAGTCCCACTGGAAGGGCGCCTATGTGGACGAGAGCAATTTGCCGCTTTACGCCTTTGGTCATGGGCTCACATACACCCGCTTCGGCTACGGCAACCTGAAGCTGCCGAAGGCGGTGCCTGTGGATGGCCAGATCGTCGTCGAGGCGGACGTGGTCAATACCGGCGACACGGCGGGCGAAGAAGTCGTGCAGCTCTACATCCGGGACGACTGCGCCTTCGATGTGACCCGCCCGGTCATGGAGCTCAAGGGCTTTATGCGCGTCGCCCTCGAACCGGGTGAGCGGAAGACCGTGCGCTTCACGGTGGATACGGCGATCCTGTCGTTCCTAAACCGCGCGGGCGCGTTCGTCGTGGAACCGGGCCTTCATACGGTGATGGTCGGCGCTTCTTCGAGAGACATTCGTCTCGAGGGCACGGTGGAGTTGACCGGGCCGGTGCGTCAGGTTGCGGAGCGCGTGTTCGAGATCAAGGCCGAGGCCTTGTAGAAGCGGGCGAAACAATTTCCGAATAGGTAAGATTTTTATAGATTGAGTGCGGATATATCTATCGAATTTGCCATGATTCCGGTTTATAATGTTTATGGATCATAAATTGTGGGAGGGAAGACTCGTGAAAAAATGGATCTCGTTCGTGCTCGCCGCCATGATCGTACTGTCGATGTCTGCCGTGACAGCTTTCGCCGAGGGAGACAAGGTCATCACGATCTGGCACCTGCAGACCCAGGACCTTCAGAAGGTCGCCTTCGAGCAGGCCAAGGAACGCTTTGAAGCCGCAAACCCCGGCTACAAGGTGGAGATCACCGTCTACCAGAACGATGCCTACAAGACCAAGATTCAGGTCGCGCTGGCGGCCGGCGAAGCGCCGGACATCTTCCCGTCCTGGTCGGGCGGCCCGATGATCGAGTACGTCAACGCCGGGCTGGTCGCGGACTTGACCGACCTGATGACCTCCAGCGGCCTCAAGGACCAGCTGATGGACGGCTCTGTCGCGCAGGCCACCTATGACGGCAAGATCTGGGGCGTGCCGATGGAGAACGTCTCGGTCGCGCTGGTGTACTACAACAAGGCCGTCTTCGAGAAGGCTGGCGTGGAAGTGCCCAAGACCCTCGCCGAGCTGGAGGCTGCCTGCGATAAGTTCAAGGCCGCCGGCATCGCGCCCTTCGCCCTCGCCAACGCCACCAAGTGGACCGGCTCCATGTACTACATGTACCTGGTGGACCGCTTCGGCGGCAGCAAGGTGTTTGAAAACGCCGCCAACAAGCTGGTGCCCGACGGATTCAAGGATCCTGCCTTCGTCAAGGCGGGCGAGACCATCCAGAAGTGGGTCAACGCGGGCTACTTCAACGAGGGCTTCAACGGCATGGACGAGGACAACGGCCAGAGCCGCATGCTGCTCTACTCCGGCCAGGCCGCCATGTACCTGATGGGCTCCTGGGCGGTTTCGACCATCACCAGCGAGAACCCGGATTTCCTGCCCAACATGGGCGTGTTCGCCTTCCCGTCCGTTGAGGGTGGCGCCGGCGATCCGACCGCCGTCGTCGGCACCGTGGGCGACAACTTCTACCACATCAACGCGAAATGCGCCAACCCGGAGATGGCCTTCGAATACCTGAAGACCTGTCTGGACGAAGAGGGCATCGCCTACCGCATCTCCATCGGCAAGATTCCGCCGGTGAAGGGCGTCAAGGTTGAGGACCCGAACCTCCAGCTCGTGCTCGACATCGTGGACAAGGCCGCGTCCGTCCAGCTCTGGTACGACCAGTACATGCCCTCCAAGATGGCCGAGGTTCACAAGGACACCTCCCAGGCGCTGTTCGGCCTGACCATGACGCCGGAAGA
This sequence comes from Bacillota bacterium, assembly GCA_023443705.1. Classification (GTDB taxonomy): domain Bacteria; phylum Bacillota; class Clostridia; order Christensenellales; family Aristaeellaceae; genus JAEZHK01. The sequence continues at coordinate 2,340 of JAEZTD010000316.1, forward strand.
GGTCTGCAACGCCATGCAGGAGGCCATTGACGCCGCGTAACCACACGGGAGATTAACAACCGAAACAACCGCGTAACGTGCCGCGCCAGGCTCACAGCGCCTGGCACGGCACTTATCACCGCAACGCAGGCAAGGAGGAATGCCCATGCGCGAGAAATCATCGACGCTCGCCACCGCGCGCAGGCGAGAGATCAACCGGGTGGCCATCCTGTTCATGCTGCCGGCTTTTTTCTTTATCGCGGTGTTCATCGCATATCCGATCATCGATTCGATGCGCCTGAGTCTTTTCAAGTGGGACGGCTTTGCCGGCGTCGAACCTGCGTTCGTGGGGTTTGGCAACTGGTCGAAGCTCCTCCACGATATGACCTTCTGGCGCGCGGCGGTCAACAACCTAAAGATCGTGGTGTTGTCCATCGCGATTCAGCTGCCCATCGGCATCGCGCTGGGTTATCTGCTTGATTCCACCGGCCGCAAGCTGAACCTTCTCAAGGTTCTGTGGTTTGTGCCGTACCTTCTGTCCTCCGTCGCCATCGGCCTCCTGTTCCGCTATGCCTATGATCCGTATTTCGGCATCGTCAAGTACATCGCACCGCTCTTCGGCATGACGACCATCGACCTTCTGGGCGACCCCGGCCGCGCATTGTACGCGGTCATCGCCGTCATCTGCTGGCAGTTCACGCCCTTTTACATGGTCTACTTTCTGGCCGGACTCTCCAGCATGGACACTGACATCTACGAGGCCGCGCTGATCGACGGCGCGACCCGAGGACAGTATTTTTTCAAAATCGTGCTCCCCATTCTGGCGCCGACCATCCGAAACGCCTGCATCCTGTCGCTGGTGGGCTCTTTGAAGTATTTCGACCTGATCTACGTGATGACCGGTGGCGGCCCCAACGTGTCCATCGGGGGCGTCACCACCGGCGCCACGGAGTTGATGGCCACCTACATGTACAAAAACGCCTTCACCACAAACCAGATGGGCTACGGTTCCGCCGTGGCGATGGGCATGTTCCTAATCGTCACCTTCGTATCGGCGCTGACGTTTCGGCTCATGAGCCGGAAGGAGCGTGTCTCGTAATGGCTAAAAAGATCACCCTGCGAACCATCGTGGCGATTCTTGCCGCCGCATGGACGGTCATCGCCTTTGCGCCCTTCGTTTTCATGGTACTCAACTCCTTCAAGGCGAAATTTGAGCTCTTCACCAGCGGCGTGTTTGCGCTGCCGAACGAACTGCGCTGGACCAACTACTATGAAATCATCACCCGCGGCACTTTCTTCCGCTATGTGTTCAACAGCGTGATCGTGGTGGTGGCCGCGCTCTTTCTGACGCTCACGGCCAGCGCCTTCGCCGCGTACCCGCTGTCCCGCTTCAAGTTCCGCCTGCGGGGCGTGTACAACCTGATCATCCTCGCGGGCATGGCGATTCCGCTGCACGTGACGCTGATCCCTGTGTTCCTGATGTCAAAGCGCATCGGTATCTACGATTCCCTCTGGGCGCTGATCGGCCCCTACGTGGCGTTCAACATCCCCATGTCGGCGTTCATCCTGACCGGCTTCATGCAGGGCATCCCCGGCGAGATCGAGGAGGCGGCGGAGATCGACGGCTGCAGCCGCGTGCGCACCTTCTTCAAGATGATCCTGCCGCTGTCCGTGCCGGGCATGGCGACGCTCGCCATCTACAATTCCGCGATCATGTGGAACGAATTCTCCTTCGCGCTGGTGTTGACCCAGTCGGTTTCCAACCGCACGCTACCGCTGTCCATCTGGGAATACCAGGGGCAGTATTCGGCGGACATCCCGATGATCATGACGGTGCTGATGCTCAGCGCGCTGCCGGTGATTCTGGCCTTTGTCGTGGGGCAGGAAAAGCTCATCAAGGGCATGATGGCGGGGGCGGTCAAGGGATGAGGCGGCTGGCGGCGGCATTTGCGGTCCTTCTGATGCTCGTCGCGCCCGCTCGCGCCGAGCGCACGACGCTGACAATCTATCACCTTCAGGATGTGGCGAAGGTCAACCAGGCGGTGCGGGAC
>JAEZTD010000364.1 GCA_023443705.1 Bacillota bacterium
TACGCCGGGAACGGGATAGCGCCACCAGTACGCATATTGGTGGCGCTATCTATACCTTTGGTCAGTGCGCCGCTCGGAAATCCGTGAGGATTTCAGGCGCACGCAGGATTCCTTCCTTCGCATCGAAGAAACCATAGGGTTTTTCGATGCCTTGAGAGCGGACAACCGCTCTCTTTTGGTTTCGCTTTGACTGCCGGAGATCCTTGGTGGAAGGGGAAGGAGTCGGATTTCACGAATTCTGGGGGATGGCGGAGGCGTCCATAAATGCAACCTCCCACTGGTGGCCGTCCGGATCGGGCAAAGCGGTCGCTATACATCCAGCCCTGGCTTGTGTGGTCATGCCATCCGAAATCGGCCGGTTGGTAAACGCTTTGAACGCGTCCCTCCCGATCAACATCGCATAGATGCCCCGCTGCTCGTTCAGCATCAGGCAGGCCGCCTTTTCATCCGAAAACTGCTCGTTGAAGCCAAAACCCAGTTTCTCCCAGAATGCCCTTGCGCGCCCGACGCTTTCGACGGGCAGGTTGATGTACGCGGACTGGATATGCGCGTTAGCGCCCATATTGATGCCTCCTGTTATGCGCCGCGGAACGCCCTCTCGAGCGCCGCGATGTCGAATTTTTTCATCTGAAGAAACGCCTCGGTTACCCGCTGAATCCCGGCCTCGTCGCCGGAAGAGATCATGTCGGTCAGCGCCCTCGGCACAATTTGCCAGGATACGCCAAACTGGTCCTTGAGCCACCCGCAGGCCTCCGCGTCCGGCACGGCGGATAGCTTCGCCCAGAGGTCGTCGATCTCCCGTTGCGTATCGCAGTAGACGATGAAGGAAAAGGCCTCGTTGAAGGCAAAATCTCCGCCGGCAGCGTGGTCCATCGCGACAAATTCCTCGCCGAGCAGCCGAAAGGACGCGTAATTTACCCTGGCCGCCGGGGAGGCAACCTCGCCCGCACCGTAATGGCTGACAAATTCCACGGCGGAATTCTCGAACAGCCCAACATAGAACCTGACGGCTTCCTCCGCACGGCCGCAGGAGTCGCCGGCGAAAAGGAGATCCGGCCGAATCCTTCGTTTGGGCGCGCCTCTTTCCAGCATCAGCTGCCAGGACAGTCCATACCGGTCCTGGATCCATCCGTACCGAGGGCCGAAGGGGTACTCGTCCAGCGGCATCAGCGCCGTCCCGCCTTCGGACAGCGCGCGCCAAAGCGCGTCCACCTTTTCGGCGCTTTCGAGCGAAACCATCAGCGAAATTGAGGGATTGAAGGCGAAGTATGGCCCCGCGCTGATCGCCTCGAAGGGCTGTCCGGCCAGATTGAAACGGATCACTTCCGTATCACCTGACGGGGTGTTTCTGAAGACCGCGGAGGCGGTGATCCCGGATGTGTCGAACAGGCCTGCGTAGAACGTCGCCGCCTCTCGGGCCTTATTGTCAAACCATAAATGCGGTACGATGGATTTCATGATCTCCCTCTATCCTCAGCGAATGCCGTGTCTGACGTTATATCAAAAATATACCCTCGGATTTACTGGATAAACGAAAAGGGCGTTAATATCCTGATGTGTCTAAAGCCCTTCGCTTTGCCTTGCACGGCCAGAAACCCGGAGAATGAAAATCCCCGGCCGGTACGGTCGGGGATAGGAGGTCCGATGGCGGCGACCCGCTAAAATGGAACCGGCCCTTGCGGCGGGCGGTCTTTACGGCTGCGCGCAGGCAACGAGCTCTTCAGAAGCCGACGGAGTGCGGCGCGGCGGATTCGCTCGCGACCTTCAGGCGGAAATGGGCGACCTGCTTTTTCATGAACTCCGACTGAGAGAGCAGCTCTTCGCTGGCGGCGGAGTTTTGCTCCGAGGTGGCGGAATTGGCCTGCATTACATCGGTGATCTGGTTGATGCCGCTGTTCATCTGGGCGATGGCGGTTACCTGCTCCGCACAGGCGACCGATATTTCGTTCACCAGTCCAGCGGTTTTCGAGACGCCGCCCACGATGGAGGTAAGCATCTCGGCGGTGGCGTCCGCAATCCGGGTGCCCTTCTCCACTTCCTTGATCGACTGGCCGATGGAACTGGTCGTCTCCTTCGCGGCCTCCGCGGAGCGGGCGGCAAGGTTGCGCACCTCCTCCGCCACCACGGAAAACCCCTTGCCGTGCTGGCCCGCGCGGGCGGCTTCCACCGCGGCGTTGAGCGCGAGAATGTTGGTCTGGAACGCGATGTCGTCGATCACTTTGATGATCTTTGCGATGGCCTCGGAGGCGTGATTGATTTCAGACATCGCGGTCAGCATCGCCTGCATCTGGGTGTTTCCTTCTTCCGCCTTGGCGAGTACGTCTCCGGAGAGTGCGTTGGCCTGGCTGGCGCGGTCGGCGTTCATGGTGGTCTGGGCGGAGATCTGCTCCAGTGAGGCGGAGAATTCCTCCACGGCGCTGGCTTGTTCGGACGCACCGCTTGCCAGTGCGACGCTGGACAGCGACACCTGCCGGGAACCCTCGGTGATCTGGTCGGACGCGGTGCCGATGTTGCCGATCATCTCGTTGAGGTTGTCCGCCATCTGCCGGAAGGCATCCGACAACTCGCCGATTTCGTTCTGTACACCTGTGCGCACCTCTATGTCCAGGTTACCGTCGGCGATTTCCTTCGCGGTGACCAGCAGCTGGGCGAGGGGGCGCGACAGCGAGCGCCGGGTGAAGAAGGCGAGAAGGAGGCCAAGAATCACAAGGGCCGAAACGGCAAAGATCACGAACAGGTTAATCATCTGGTTGACGGCGGCGTTGGCTTCGGACTTGGGCGTCCCAGCGAACAGGATGCCCACGGTTTCGCCGGTTCTGTCGATCAGCGGAATGTAGTAGGCGACAAAATCGGTGCCGGCGATTTCCAATTCAATTGAAAAGCTTTCGTTTTTGTTCAGCACCCTGTCTGCCACGGTGCTGTCAGCCGCGGTGCCGATGACCCGCTGGTCATCTTTCATAATCGTGGTGCTGACGCGCGTGTCGCCATAGAAGATGGTCACGTCATCGCCCTGGGTTTCCTTGATGCCATCCACCACGCCGTCGCCGTCCACGGCAAAGCCCATCATAACGATGCCCAGGGCCGAATCGCCGCCGGTCACCGGGATCGCGGAAACGGCGGTGACGCGCGAAGCGATGTCCTTGTCCAGCGCCGTATACTCCTTTCCGCTCAGGGAGGCGGTCAGTGCCGCCTGGGCTTTGACGCCGTCCAGTGAGACGGATTCCAGCGAGCTTGCGAGCACCGCGCCGCCAGCGTCCGTGACGATGGCAAAATGCGCGCCGGCGTTCGCGGCGGCAGCGGAAGCACAGGCCTTGATTTGCGAGAGATTTCCTTCCCTCAGCGCCTGTTTTAGTCCGATGTCGGCCGCGACGGTCCGCGCGATGCGAAGGGAGGTATCCTCAATGCTTGCGACTTTGTTTTTCAGGGCCAGTACGCTGCTGCGTGCATGGTCGATGTTTTCGCGATTCGTAAAGCCGGTCAACGAAAGAATGATCGTGGCCAGCAGTGCCGCGAAAGCCAATGAACCGCATCCCAGCAAAATCGCCAACAAGCGGTTTCCGAGGCTGTGCCGTTTTTGGTGCATGGGGATCCTCCTCTAACTTACCATAATTCGGCGTCAACATATGTGTTGAACGTCGTCCCGCTTACTCTGGCGGGCGCTACATCAGGGCAACCGTATATAAACACATTGAAAGCTGCTGACACATCCTACATCGTCACCGCGCCGCTGAAAGTTAAGATATCTCGCTCCTGTTGTAATAAATTAAATTAGCGTTAAACGGAATGTTTGCTGAGCGAACTGCGGAGCCCTTGACACACCCAACGGACGGTTGTTGAAGCGGTGTATGTATGGTGGATGCACAAAGAACCAATTGTGATAAAAAAACGCGTCGTCAAGCCGATATACTATTACGATGGGCGTAGAAATGGACGGAGGTGGCTGAAAGGTTTGGAGTATTCGGTTCTGATTGCGGCGATACTGCTGGCAACCGGCGGCGTTTCGGTTGCTTTTTCGCTGTACGTCGTACAGACCAATTACAGACCTGCCATCGGCAAAGTCTTCACGGCCATCGGGCTTTCTGTGTTTTGCTGGAGTTTTGGGCTTGCGATCGCGGCGGCAGCCCTCGAACGGGAGGTCAGCCTGATCGGAAGCCGGATCGCTTCCTTGGGTTGCCTGACGGCTTTCGCGCTGTTCCTTAACGCCACGATCATTCTGACAAATCATCACCACATCTTAAAAAAATGGTGGGTCTATCCGGCCATCTATCTACCTGCGCTCGTTTCCGTATATTGGCTTGTCGTCGTGCCAATGACCGGGTATTACGAGGATGTGATGGTCAGGACCCGGTTCGGATGGGCTTACAAGAACGCGCATCCATTGGAATGGCTGGGCTTTGCCCATTGCGCCGCCTATTCGGTGGCCGTTTTCACGTTCATTGGACGCTGGGCAATGCGGACGGATTCCGCCAACGAGCGAAAATACGCGTGGCAGTTGGCCGCATCGCTATGCGTGAGTCTTGCCGCTGCTGCCGCAGTCGAAGTGGTGTTTTCACGCACCCACATTTCCTTTCCGGGCATGACCAACCTGTACGCGCTTCTTCCGCTTGCGTTCATGGGGTACGCTGTCAAGCGGCTCAGGGTTGTCCAAGGAAAGGCGGTTGACCCAAATGAACGCATTCTTGACAAGGCGATGCTCCTGCGCGTCTACCGGATCGTCGCCGTATACTTTTTTGTGGGAAGCCTGACCAATCTATTTTATTGGGCCATGTCTGGACGCCAGGTCACAGGCGCTGCTATGATAATGTTCAGTACGCTTCTCGCGTTGACGGGCGCGGGGGTGCTGCTGTTGGGTGTCCTCAAGCTCGAGGAGGCTTTTAAGGAGCTGGTCCTGTCGCTCGTTTTCTCGATGGCCATTCCGATGATCACGCTGAGCTATATCGCTTACGCCGGAATCACGGTTTGGGCATCCTTCTTTCTGTGGCTGATTATCAGCCTCCTGTTCAATAAGCGCCTGTTGCTGGGTACGGTCATTCTGTCAGCCGTCCAAACGCAGGTTCTGACATGGAGCGTCGTACCCGAGGGGCAGCATGTTCTGGCGGGTATGGATTATGTGCTTCGCCTGGGCATCGTGGTGATGGCCGCCTTTCTGTGCGGCTTTGCCAACCGCGTCTACCGGCACAGGCTGAAGGAGAACGAGAAGTACGCCATCCGCCAGGCACTGGTGTCGGACATTTCGCACGGGCTCATTTCGGTGGATGAGAACAGCTTTGACGAGAAAGCCAACCGCGTGCTCGAGCAGTGCGCCGCGTTTCTCGGCTGCGAGCAGGGGAGCCTGGCGCTGGTGGATCAGACGACAGGCGCGATGCGCTATTGCACCGAGTGGGTTTCCGAGACGGCCGGAACCGACGTACAGCGCGCCTGCAGCATGCGGGTTGTGGACTTCTTTCCGGAGATCAAGGACAGGCTCTTCGCCCACCGGCTCCTGACGGTGACGGATCCCGGCTTGCTGCCGGATTGGTCCTCCCAGATGCGCGCCTACTTCGACGAGATGGGCTTCCGTGGGCTTGTGATGCTTCCGATCACAAAAAACGGCGACCCAATCGGCTTTATGATCTTCGGTACCACAAGACCGAACGCCGCATGGGACCGGGAGGATGTCCTTTTGCTGCCAGTCATCGCCAACATCGTCGCGGACGCGGTGTCCAAGCTTGCGGACATGCGCAAGATTGAATGGATCGCCTACCACGACCAGCTCACCAAGCTGCCCAACCGTATGCTACTCAAGAAGCGGCTGGCGCAGGCCATTGAGGACGCGCAGCGCACCCGCTCGATGGTAGGCGTTGCTTTTCTTGACCTCGATGCGTTCAAATACGTCAACGACACCATGGGCCATGAGACGGGGGATCAACTCCTGGTAAAGGTATCCGCGGCAATTTCCTCGGTCATCAAAGGGCATGGCTCGGTTGCGCGCTTTGGCGGCGATGAGTTCGTGCTGCTGTTCGAGCGGTTTTTGCGGGTGGAGGAACTTACCAACGTGATTGAACGCGTCATGTCCGCCATCGAAAAACCGGTTGTCCTGCAGAATCAGGAATTCTTTGTGACCGGCAGCGCGGGCATCGCCCTGTATCCACAGGACGGCGCCACGGCGGAGACGCTCATCAATAACGCCGACATCGCCATGTTCGACGCCAAGGCTCTGGGCAAGCGGAGGTATGTATTTTGCTCAGAAGCGCTTAAGAACCGGGTGCTGGACAATACGCGGCTTGCCAATCTGCTGCACCGGGCGCTGGAGCGGGAAGAACTTGAGATCTATTATCAACCGCAGGTAAGCCTGGAGGCGCATCGAATCGTCGGGCTGGAGGCGCTCCTGCGCTGGCGCCTGCCGGACCGGGGGTTTGTCAGCCCGGCGGTGTTCATCCCGCTGGCAGAGCAGACAGGACTCATACACACAATCGGCGCGTGGGTTCTGGAGACCGCGTGCCGCCAGAGCGTAAAGTGGCGGGAGATGGGCTTTGCGCCCATGCGCATCGCCGTCAATGTATCAGTACAGCAGCTCAGGAGCAGAACATTCGTTCAACAGGTGGCGGGCGTGCTGGCGGGCAGCGGGCTTGAGCCGGGGCTTCTGGAGCTGGAAATTACCGAAAGCGTCGCCAACAGCGGCGCGCGCGGCATGGTGGAGATACTGACGCACCTGAAAGCGCTGGGCGTTTCGATATCAATTGATGATTTCGGCACCGAATACTCATCGCTGGGGCGGCTGAAGCTCCTGCCCATCGACCGAATCAAGCTGGACATGCAATTCGTACAAGGCATAGAACAGAACCCGAAGGATCGGGCGATCGCCCAAGTCATCATAAACCTTGCGAAGAACCTGCATCTCAAGGTCATCGCGGAGGGCGTCGAGACGGGAGCGCAGCTGAGCTTCTTAAAGGAGAAGCTGTGCGACGAGGTACAGGGCTATTATTTTTTCAGGCCGATGCCCGCCGATGAAATCGATAAGGCGCTCCGCCAGCGGCGGGAGTGCCCGGAGGACGCCGAAGAGGCCGGAGTACCAGCCAAGGGCAGACAGGCCGAGGCCCTATAAGGAAAGCGGGAAGTGAATGCAGATCACGCTCACATTTTGCATGCTGCTGATTACGACGTGCGGCGGAGCCGCTGCCTGTGTGGCGTACGCCGTGCGCGAAAACTTGAAACCGCTGCGAAACAGGCTGTTTCTTTTGATCGGCGCCGCGGTGATCGTGTGGGCGTTTGGCCTGGCGATCACCGCTGCGGCCAGGATCGAGTGGGTCAGCGCGGTGGGCCGCCGGATCGCGCCGCTGGGTTGGGGCAGCATCACCGCGCTGGCGCTCCACTTTTTTCTGCTCCTGACGGAGGAAACGCTCACCAAGCGATGGTGGGTGTATCCAGCGGTCTACCTGCCCGCGGCGCTCACCGTCTTGGCATATTCGGTGTTTCCGCTCTTTGGCATGAATCCCGATGTGCTGGTCAACGATGGCAACGGCTGGGTCAACCACTCGCCGCTGGACTTCTGGGACTACCTGTATTATGCCTATTCCGCCGTCTATGTGCTGATCGTGTTTCTTTTGCTGCGGCGGTGGGAAAGGCGTTCCGGTTCCGAAAACATCAAGAAGCAGGCGAGAGTTCTCGGGTACTCAATGCTGCTGGCGACTCTCCTAAGCGCTGCGTCGGACGCACTTCCGTCCTTTCTGGATACGCGAATTCCGCAGATTGCCGCCATATTCATGCTGATTCTGATCTTTGCAGCGGGGTATTGCATTTTCCGGTATTCCTTTTTACAGCATGAAGCGGAAAATCAGGACGAAGAAATTCTCTCGAAAGCCACGCGCTCCCACGTATACCGGTATCTGGGGCTTGTGGTGGCGTTGCAGGCGGCCATCGCGTTTTTGGGGAAAAACATGCTGTACAGCGATCCGAACACGCCGCTTGCTGGTATCGTCCCGTTTGTCCTGATAGCCGACGCCATTTTTCTGTTTTTGGTGAACGGCATGCGCGTTCAGGAGGAGACCAAGGAGATGCTGGTGGCGCTGTCCATGTCGCTTCTGGTACCCTTCCTGACACTCTGGTTTGCCAGCTTCGACGCGATGACCGTATGGGCGGTCGCCTTCGTCATCATGCTGATGTGCCTTTTGTTCAACCGGAACATCATCATGGTTTCGATGATAGTCTCCACGATTCTGACGCAGTTGTTTCAATGGGCTTGTGTGCCGGAAGTCGATTTCAGGGTCTCCGGCAATGTGTACATTCTGAGACTGGCGATCATTTCCCTTGCGACGATGGTGGCGGTTTATGTCAACAGGGTGTACACCACTCGCCTCCGGGAGAACACGAACAACGCCAAGATGCAGTTCATCGTTGCGGAGATCTCCCACGACTTCGTAGGCGGCGGCGATATAAAGATGGATGGCAAGCTCGGCGCGATGCTGGGGCGTTGCGGACAGTTCCTGCGCTGCGATCATGGCTTTCTTGTGCTTATAGACAAAGGCGGAGAAACCATGCGCTATACCTGCCGATGGCAGGCGGATGAGGTCCGGACGCGCACAAAGCCGATCCATGATTTCGCCCGCAACCTGCTTCCGGCCCTGATGGAGCATTTTGACAGGGATACGCTCTTCGTGATGAAGGATGCGACGCTCCTGCCGAAGCAGAACCCACTCAGGGCGGAGCTTGCGGCGCAGGGCTTGCGCGCCTTCGTGGCGGTGCCCATCAAAGGCGCGGGAGACGAAACCGTCGGGTTCATGGGTTTTGGCGGCGGTCAACCCATGCGCAAATGGAACTACGCGCCGCCGGCGTTTC
>JAEZTD010000409.1 GCA_023443705.1 Bacillota bacterium
CCCCTACGGAGACTTTGTTGATGGTCTGGAGCGCCGCCGGGCGGCGCTTCCTGAGGGGTGAGGCGGATGTTTGACGTCATCGCGCAGATGCTCTCCTACCCGTTTCTGACCCGCGCGCTGATCGTGGGCACGCTGGTGGCGCTGTCGGCGGCGCTGCTCGGCGTCAACCTGGTGTTCAAGCGGTATTCGATGATCGGCGACGGCCTCTCCCACGTGGGGTTCGGCTCGCTGTCCATCGCCAAGGCCTTCGGCTGGGCGCCGCTCGCGGTGTCGATCCCGGTGGTGATCCTGGCGACGTTTTTGCTCCTTCGGCTCAGCGAGCGCAGCAAGATCAAGGGCGACGCGGCCGTCGCGCTGATCTCCACCGGCTCTCTGGCGGTGGGCGTGATGGTGATCTCGCTCACCACCGGTATGAACGTGGATGTGTGCAACTACATGTTCGGTTCGATCCTCGCCATGAGCAGAACCGACGTGTACATCAGCGTGGCCATGTCGCTGGCGGTCATGGCGCTGTATCTGGTCTTTTACGGGCAGATCTTCGCGGTCACCTTTGATGAAGGCTTCGTCCGGGCGACCGGCGTCAAAGCGGGGCTTTACAACATGCTGCTGGCGCTTTTGACGGCGGTGACGGTGGTGGTCGGCATGCGGCTGATGGGCGCGCTGCTCATTTCGAGCCTTGTGATCGTCCCGGCACTGACCGCCATGCGGCTGATGCGCTCCTACCGCTCGGTGATCGCCTGCTCGGCGGCGCTGTCGGTGGGATGCTTCCTCGTGGGCATGGCGATATCCTATCTGGCGGCAACGCCCGCCGGGGCCAGCGTCGTCACCGCCAACATGATCGCCTTCGGGTTTTTTCGGCCATCGCCTTTGTGCGGGAGAGGAGAAGAAGATGAGGAAATTTTTTATGCCGCGCTGGCGGCGGTGCTTATGATGCTCGCTGGCTGCTCTGTGGAAAAGGACGACGCCCCCGCTGAAAGCGCGCAGGCCGCATCCCAGGGCAGCGTGCGGACGACATCCGCCCAGGCCGTAAGCGGCGACGTGGTGGAGCTGACGGAAAAACTGTACGTCACCTACCTCAACGAGATCTACGCCAATGCCCAGGACTATTTGGGGCGGACGATCCGGCTTCAGGGAATGTTCACCGCCCAGTACTACGAGCCCACGGACACGACCTACTACTACGTCTACCGCAACGGCCCCGGCTGCTGCCAAACCGACGGCGGCATGGCAGGTTTTGAATTCACATGGGACGGCGAGATGCCCAAGGACAACGGCTGGGTTGAAGTGACCGGCGTGCTCGGCGAATACGAGATTGACGGCGTGAGCTACCTGACGCGTAAAGCCACCTCCGTCGGAAAAATGGCGGAGCGCGGCGCGGAAAACGTCTACCAGTAAACGGGCGGCTTTACGTCTTCGGTCGGTGGGCCGCGCTGAAATTTCGGAAAATTTGCACGCGAAGGCACGCCGCCCCATTGAAGAAGCGCACTTTTATCGCCCGGAGCCGCCGTTTGGGCGGCGGCGCCGGGCTTTCGCCGCGCATGTCCCGGCCCCAGCGCCGCATAAAATCCATTGAACGTTTAGCGGGGAGGTGGAAGGCGTTGTACTATGGCCGGGGCCAGGGCGTAAGCTATCTTGGACACATGCTGCGCACGCTGAGACCCGCGGCCCGCGCCGTCGTCCGGGGGAGCGGCGCGTATCCCGCGGTGGAGGGTTACGTTACATTTTTCCCCAGCGGGCCGGGCGTCATCGTGGCCGCGGAGTTCACCGGGCTTCCCGGGGAGGCGGGCCCCTGCGCGGGCCGCGTGTTTGGCTTTCACATCCATGAGGGCTCCAGCTGCACCGGCACGGAGGAAGTACCCTTCGCCGACGCCGGCAGCCATTTCAACCCCAATGACTGCGAACACCCGCGCCACGCGGGCGACCTGCCGCCGCTGTTCGGGAACGCCGGGTTCGCGTGGAGCATGGTGTACACGGACCGCTTTACGGTGCCCCAGGTCATCGGCCGGACGGTGGTGGTGCATCTCGACCCGGACGACTTTACCTCGCAGCCCGCGGGCATGTCCGGCGAGCGCATCGCCTGCGGCGTAATACAGGGGACATTATAAGGAAAGCCCGATGTGCGCATGAATTTCTCCGGGATTTCCGGGCCGCGAAACGACTGAAGGTTTGGAAAGCGCCGCCAGTATTCATACTGACGGCGCTTTCCCGTTCCCGGCGTGCACGCCGGCAGGAACGATGGAATCCCCCGGGGCGGATGCCCCAATCGCCCGGCGCGACCGCCGGGTTTTGTTCGTCAACACCGAAAGGAATTACACGTTTTTCGGTTTGAAATAGAAGACGGATGTGTGTTTTTGCGCTAGAGTATTGTCATAGAAACCTATGGAGGATGAGCGCATGAACCGCAACATGAATTCTTGGCTGAAAGATATGGTCGCCTCTCCCGTGAAGAAGGCGCTGCCCGTACTGTCCTTTCCGGCGATCCAGCTGATGGGCATCACCGTCCGGGAGCTGATTTCCGATGCGCATCGGCAGGCGGAAGGCATGCGGCTGGTCGCAGAGCGCGTGAAGAGCGCGGCGTCCGTCAGCCTGATGGACCTCTCCGTGGAGGCGGAATGCTTCGGCGCCACGATCCGCGTCAGCGACGAGGAGGTGCCCACGGTGACCGGCTCCATCGTGAAGAGCGAGGAGGACGTGGAAAACCTCGTCGTCCCGCCGGTGGGCTCGGGCCGCACGGGCATCTACATCGAGGCCATCGCAGAGGCCGTCAAGACGATCCATGACCGCCCGGTGCTGGCGGGCATCATCGGCCCCTTCTCGCTGACCGGCCGCCTGATGGACGTGACGGAGGTCATGTACGCGCTGTACGACGAGCCGGAGACCGTCGAGAAGGTCTTGGATAAGGTGACGGATTTCCTCATTGAATATGCGCTTCGCTACCGCGAGGTCGGCGCCGACGGCGTGGTGATGGCGGAGCCGCTGGCCGGCCTTCTGACCCCCGCCCAGGCGGAGGAATTCTCCTGCAAGTACGTGAAAAGGCTGATCGACCGGGTGCAGACGAACGAATTTGCCGTCATCTATCACAACTGCGGCAATGCCGTTCCCAGCATGACGAAGGAGCTCGCCGCGATGGGCGCGTCGGCCTACCACTTCGGAAACGCCGTGGACATGGAGGACATCCTTCAGAAGATGCCGCCCGAGGTGCCGTGCCTGGGCAACATCGACCCCGCCGGGCAGTTTAGAAACGGCACGCCGGAATCGGTCCGCGAAGCCACGCTGAAACTAATGGAAAAGTGCTCGAAGTACCCGAACTTCGTGATTTCTTCCGGCTGCGACATCCCGCCCGCTTCCCGCTGGGAGAATATCGACGCGTTCTTCGGCGCGGTGGAGGAATTCTACGGGCGCTGAAACGTGAGACAATACTTTTTAGAAGCTGGGCCCGGCCATGTGCCGGGCCTTCAAGGCATCGAAAAACCCTAAGGTTTTTCGATGCGAAGAGGAAGCCCTGCGTGCGCCTGAAATCCTCACGGATTTCCGGGCGGCGCGCTGACCAAAGGGACAGATAGCGCCACCGGTGTGCTTGACTGGTGGCGCTATCCCGTTCCCGGCGTACGCGCCGCCGGGAACGATTGAAACCCTACGGAGACTTTGTTCATGATCTGTGGGCCCAGCCATGTGCCGGGCCTTTCTTTTTGCGCCAGGTTTACATACAATAAAGGCATACCACCGGAAGGGGAAGGTGCGCCATGAGACCCAGGGAAGTTGTCAAGCGGTTTGTGGATCTTTTCAATCAGGCGGACGCCGAAGGGCTGGCGCGGTTATACGCGGAGGATGCCGTCAATCATCAGGTGGCTGAAGCGCCTGTCTCGGGCCGTGACAACATCCGCAAGAATTTCGAAGCGGAGTTTTCGCGCGCAAAGATGGTGTGCATCGTGGAAAACCTCTTTGAGGACGGCCAATGGGCCATCATGGAGTGGCGTGATCCGCTTGGCCTTCGCGGATGCGGATTTTTTCACGTCGTGAACGGTCAGATCCTGTTTCAGCGCGGTTACTGGGACAAGCTCTCGTTCCTGAGACAGCACGGCCTTCCGATCGAGCCGTAGGCGCGCAAAAAGCCCGGCGCGTTCGCGCCGGGATCATGGCATCGAAAAGCCGCAGGGTTTTTCGATGCCTGTGTTTTTATGATCGTCAGAGGACTTCCTTCTCCAGCGAAAGGAGCGCCGCCTCGGTGTTGGCCTCGATAAAACCGGTCACATTTTCGGCGATGGAGTCCGCCTGGGCGTGGTCGAAGCAGATGGCGGCGACACCCAGCTCGATCAGCGTGATGGTATCCTGCGCGCCCACCTCGGCGGCGGACAGGTTGAACTTGGCCCGGAGCCGGGCCAGCAGTTTTTTAACCTCCGACCGCTTGTCTTTCAGCGAATGGCACCAGGGCGCGTGCAGCCGGACGACCAGCGTCAGAATCAGCATAGGGCTCCCTTCGCGGCCGGGGCCGCCGGGTTTTGATGGATGGCATCGACCTGCCGTTTGTCTTTGGTGGGCCGAACGCGCACTTTGCCGCGGGGGGCACTCAACGCTATGCGGGGAAGGTGATGATAATGCTGGTGCCCTTGCCGACCTGGCTATTAAGCGACACGCTTGCGCCGTGTACGGCGGCGCTGTGCTTGACTATGGAGAGGCCCAGCCCGGTGCCGCCGGTCTCCCGTGCGTGGCTGTGATCGACCCGGTAGAACCGCTCGAACACACGCGCCTGGTGCTCCGGCGGGATGCCGATGCCGGTGTCCTGAACGGTCAGGGTGGCTTTGCCGTCCACGGCCTTCACGATGATGTTCACGCTGCCGCCCCGGACGTTGTACTTGATGGCGTTGTCGCAGAGGTTGAAGACCATCTCATCCAGAATCTTCTCGTAGCCTTCAACCGACAGGTGCTCACCGAAAGCGGTGAGGAATACGTCCCGCCGCTCGGCCGCGCTCTTCAGCCGGTTCACCACAGCCTGCGAAAGGTTGAACAGGTCCACCCGGCCTTTTTCGGGCAGCCGGCCTTTCTCGTCCAGCCGGGACAGCTTCATCACGTCCTCGACCAGCGCGATGAGGCGCGTGGCTTCGTCATAGATTCTGGACGCGAATTCGGCCATGTCGTCCGGCCGCGCGGTGCCGTTTTTCATGATTTCGGCGTAGCCGGAGATGGAGGTCAGCGGCGTTCTGAGCTCGTGGGAGACGTTGGCGGTGAACTCCCGGCGGCTCTTCTCGGCGCTTTCGCGGTCGGTGATGTCGAGGGCCAGGATCACCATGCCCCGGGTGGGGTTCCCCGGCTCCACGGGGTTTGCGATCAGCTGGTAGAGCCTTTCGCCCATCTTGAGCTCCGCCTGGGCGCTCTCGCCCCGGCTTGCGCCTTCCACCACGCCCGCCAGCGCCACCGATCGGTTGATCGAAAGGATCGGCCGCCCTACGAAGGATTTGGCGTGGATGCCGAAGATTTCCGCCGCGCTTTCGTTGATGGACAGGATGTCGCCCGCGCCGTTCAAAAGCACCATGCCCTCCCGCATGTGGGCGGTGACGGCGGCGAATTCCCGGCGGTTCTCGGTCAGTTCCTGCATGCGGCGGGCAAGCTCCTCCCGCTGGCGCTCCATGCGGGAGAGAAGCGGGCCGAGTTCGTCGTATACGTCGTTTTCCAGCGGCTGGTCGAGGTTCAGCGTGTTGATGGGGGAGACGATGCGCCTTGCCATCATCCGCGCGATGACGAGGGACAAAACGCCCACACCCAGAAGGATCAGAACCAGGATTGGCAGCATCTTGAGAAGGAGCCCCCACACGCTCGCCTGGCTGCTGGACAGGCGCAGCACGTTGCCGTCGTCGGTTTTGACGGCAAAATAGAGGGTCTCCTGGGCCAGCGTGTCCGAAAATCGGTGGGTTTCGCCGGTGCCGCTCTTGAGCGCCGCCTGAATCTCCGGGCGGTCCAGGTGATTTTCCATTTTGGTCTCGTCGGCGGTGCTGTCAAAGAGCACGCTGCCGTCCGGCGCCACCAGCGTGATGCGGTGGTCTGAGTAGAAGCCGGAGAAGTAACCGGCCTCGTCCGTCTCCCGCGCCATCGCGTGCAGAAGGTAGCCGGCTTCGGTTTTGAGCGTGGTTTCGAGCTGATCGGTATAGGTGCGGTAGAGCGTCAGCATGATGAAGCCGGACGCCGCGATCGCCGCGCAGATGGAGAGCAGGAAGATCATCCTGAAAATCCGGTTTGTCATGTCAGCCTCCGAACCGGTAGCCCACGCCGCGCACCGTCTCCACCATCTGCCCGGCGGTGCCGAGCTTCTGCCGAAGCGTCTGTATGTGTACGTCCACGGTGCGGGTGCCGCCGCCATAGCCCAGGTCCCACACCCGCTCGAGCAGCTTTTCCCTGGTAAAAGCGACGCCCCGGTTCTCCATCAGAAAGTGCAGTAGGTCGAATTCCTTCAGCGTCAGCTGCACCGGCTCGCCGGAGACGTTCACCGTGTGCCGGAGCGCGTCCAGCGTCAGCGCGCCGGAGGTGAGGGTGGTTTCCTGGCCCTTCTGCCCGGCACGGCGCAATATCGCCTTGACCCGGGCCACCAGTTCCATCATGCCGAATGGCTTGGCGATGTAGTCGTCCGCGCCGGCGTCGAGGCCCACCACGGTGTCGTACTCGGTGCCCCGGGCGGTGATCATGATGACGGGGATCTGCGCCGTCAAAGGTCTTGCGCGAAGGCTTTTCAGGATGGCAAAGCCGTCCTCGCCGGGCAGCATGATGTCCAGCAGCACCAGTTCCGGCAGCGCACCTTCCACCGCTTTATAAAACGGCTCCGAGGTGGCGAAGCCCCTGGCCTCCAGCCCCGTCTGCCGGAGCGTGTAGACCACCAGCTCGCGGATGTTCTGGTCGTCCTCCACGTAGTAGATCATATCGGGTCTCCCTTGTGCCGGCCGGTGAGGGCGTATTCCACCCATTCGGCGATGTTCTGGGCGTGGTCTCCGATGCGCTCGAAGTACTTGGCGATCATGAGAAGGTCAATCGCCTGCTCGCCGCTCGAGGCATCCACGCGGATGCACTCGATCAGTTCGTACTTGACCACGTCGAACAGGTCGTCGATCACGTCGTCCATTTCAATGATCTGGCGGGCGAGGTCGAGGTCACGCT
>JAEZTD010000085.1 GCA_023443705.1 Bacillota bacterium
AGGTCGATGATGTAGATGCCGTTGCGCTCGGTGAAGATGTACTGCGCCATCTTCGGGTTCCAGCGGCGGGTCTGGTGGCCAAAGTGAACGCCGGCCTCCAGCAGCTGCTTCATGGAAATAACTGCCATTGTGGGTTTCCCTCCTTGTTTTTACCACCTTTCGCTTCTTCTCCGCCCGGCACCCTTTCAGGCAACGCCAGGAAGATCGGCGAAAGTGCGTTTTCCGAAATAGTATACCACGGATTGGCTGGCGCTTTCAGATAATTTTACGTTAACTGCCAGTCACTCAATGCGCACCTTCAGCACCGCGCTGACCCCTGCCTCCCCCGCCGTGGCGGTAATCTCCACGGTCTTTCCGGAAGCGGCGCGGCTGGCGGTCATGACGCCTTCCGGCGTGATGGACGCGAACCGCTCGGAAGAGGATCGCCAGACAGCGCTGACGCGGTTGCCGTCCTGATCGAAAGCGCGCAGCTTGATCGAACGGCCGGGCGCGATCACGTCCTCTCCGATGATGACAAGCCGGGTGGCCTCTTGCGATACGGCAAGCTCAAACCCGACCGCGAGACCGTTCAGAGAAGCGGTGATGGTCGTAACGCCGTAGCCCACGGCGGTGATGAGGCCGGAGGTGTCGATCTTGGCAACCGCCTCGTTGGAAGACTTGTAAACCGGCATCGCAGGCCGCCCGTTGGGGCCTGCCGCCTTCAAAAGCGCCGTCGGCGCTTCCTGGGATGCGTTGGTCCAGCCGAGCGCGGCGGTGCCGCCGGTCACGTCTTTTCCGCAGAATGTTAGGGTGAGCGCGCCGGGCGATGCCGGTTTTTGGGTGTTTGGGGCCTCAGGTGTCCCGGAGGGCATCGGTGCGGGGGGCGCTTCTTTATCAGCCTCCGGCTCCGCTTTCGGGGATTGAAGGGGTTTCCCGGTGTCCTCCGGCGCTTCCTGCGCGGCGGGCGTCGCGGCGTCTGCCGCTTTTTCGCCAGTCTGCGCCCCCGCCAGCACCGGCAGCGCCAGCGCCAGCACAATCGCGCTGGTCAGGCACGCCGCCATTTTCTTCATTTGCATACGGTAACGAATCCTCCCCGGCCCGGTTTTTTTCGCCGCGCCGACCTTTCGTTTTGCAACATACATTCTATCCGGCCTGGCCGGTTTGTCAAGTTATTTCCGAACGCAGAAATGCGCGTTGAAATGTTAACTTGACAGCGGCAAAAAGAAGACCTATACTGCAATTATCCACTGGAATGACGGGGAAAAATCGCGCAACAAGGCACCAGAGAGGGTTCGCCGTAGGCTGAAAGCGGACCCGGCGGGAAGGCGCGTGTACCAGCCTCCGACCGGTGGCGCGTAGGCGCGTTATCGCCTGTTAAAGTGGTTTTATTGCAAGTTGGGTGGAACCGCGGGCTTACAGTCCGTCCCTTCGTCGGGACGGGCTTTTGTTTTATCGATAGAACGGAGGGTAAACACATGAACATCGTGATGGAAGGGCAGAAACGCACATATGAAGAGGGCATGACGCCGCTCAAAATTCTAGAGGCCGTCGATCCTGACGCGCGCAAAACCGCGCTGTCCGCCAAGTTTAACGACCGGGTGGTCTCGCTGACCACGCCCCTTAGCGAGGACGGAGACCTGAAAATCCTTGACTTTTCCGACGAGGACGGCCGCAAGACGCTCCGGCACACCGCCAGCCACGTGCTGGCGCAGGCGGTCTTGAAGCTCAGGCCCAGCGCGAAGCTGGCCATCGGCCCCGCGATCGACAACGGCTTCTACTACGATTTTGACGTAGAAGAGCCCTTTACGCCGGAATTCCTGAAGGACGTCGAAAAAGAGATGGCTCGGATCATCAAGCAAAATCAACCCCTTGTTCGGTTCGAACTGCCGCGCGAGGAAGCCATCGAGTTCTGCCAAAAGGCCGGCCAGCCCTACAAAGTGGAACTGATCCGAGACCTGCCCGAGGATTCCATCATTTCCTTCTATAAACAGGGCGAATTCACCGACCTCTGCGCGGGCCCGCACCTGCCCACGACCGGCAAGGTGAAGGCCTTCAAGCTGACGAGCATCGCGGGTGCCTACTGGCGCGGCAGCGAAAAGAACAAGATGTTGCAGCGCATCTACGGCACGGCCTTCTTCGACAAGGAGGAGATGGACGCCTACCTCGCCCGCATCGAAGAGGCCAAGAAACGCGACCACCGCCGCCTCGGCCGCGAGCTGGATCTGTTCGACATCCTGGACGAGGGCCCGGGCTTTCCGTTTTTCTTCCCCAAGGGCATGATCGTTCGCAATGAACTTGAAAACTACTGGCGTCAGATCCACCGGGATGCGGGCTACGAGGAGATCCGCACGCCCGTCATGCTCAACCGCGCGCTGTGGGAGACCTCGGGCCACTGGGCCACCTACCGCCAGAACATGTACACCACGAAGATCGACGAGACGGATTTCGCCCTGAAGCCGATGAACTGCCCCGGCGGCATCCTGACCTACAAGCGCCGCATTTGGAGCTACAAGGACCTGCCCTGCCGCTCCGGCGAGCTGGGCCTTGTGCACCGGCACGAGCTCTCCGGCGCGCTGCACGGGCTGATGCGGGTGCGCGCCTTCACCCAGGACGACGCCCACATCTTCATGACGCCCGACCAGATCAAGGACGAGATCATCGGCGTGTACAAACTGATCGACGGCGTATATCAGACCTTCGGCTTCAAGTATCACGTGGAATTGTCTACCCGACCGGAGAACTCCATCGGCACTGACGAGATGTGGGAAAAAGCGACGGACGGCCTGCAGGGCGCGCTGGACGCGCTGGGCGTCAACTACATCGTCAACGAAGGCGACGGCGCCTTCTACGGCCCGAAGATCGACTTCCATCTGGAGGACTCCATCGGCCGCACGTGGCAGTGCGGCACCATCCAGCTGGACATGAACCTGCCCGAGCGGTTCGACCTTTCCTACGTAGGTCCCGACGGCGCGAAGCACAGGCCGGTCATGATCCACCGGGTGGCCTTCGGCTCCATCGAACGCTTCATCGGCATCCTGACGGAGCACTTCGCGGGCGCCTTCCCGCTGTGGCTGTCCCCGGTGCAGGCGCGAATCCTCACCATCACCGACCGGGCGGACGACGCGGCCAAGTCGCTGCAGGCGAAGCTGCGCGCCGCAGGCATCCGCGTCGAAACCGACCTTCGCAACGAGAAGATCGGCTTCAAAATCCGCGAGGCGCAGAAGGAAAAGATCCCCTACATGCTGGTCATCGGCGACAAGGAGGCCGAGACCGGCGAGGCCGCGGTCCGCTCCCGCAAGGACGGCGAACTGGGCGCGATGGGCGCGGAGGCGCTCGCCGCAAAGCTGACCGAAGAAATCCGAACCAAGGCGCTGTAATGCCGTCGTACCGCCCGCGCGCTAGTGCGGGCGGATTTCTTTTGCCCTGACGCCGTTCTGCGAAAAACCGACAAGCGCGGCGAGCGGGAATGTGCTACAATGCAGCCATCGGGAGGGGTACGCTTTTGGACTACCGCGCGCACATCCAGCAGTGCATCGATTACATCGAGTCGCACCTCACTGAACGCATCACCGTCGAAGCGCTCGCCGCGCGGGCGGGCTTCTCGGCCTGCCACTTCTACCGGGTGTTCGACGCCTACACCGGCATGCCGGTGATGGCCTTCGTGCGCAGGCGGCGTCTGGAGCACGCGGCGTCCCGGCTGGCCAGCGGCGCCCGCGTGCTGGATGTGGCGCTCGAATACGGGTTTGACAGCCACGCCGGCTTCACCCACGCATTCCAGAGGGCCTACGGCGCGCCGCCGGAGCGGTACCGCCTGCACGCGTCGCCCAGGCCTCCCCGGCCGGTCAGCCTTCAGTTGCACCACGCCTACAACCTGACAGGAGGAATCGTCATGGAGCCAAGGATCATCACCCGCCCGGCCTTCACCGTGGCCGGCTACGCGCTCAGGACCACTTCGGTAGACGGTGAAAACAGCCGCGCCATTCCCGCGTTCTGGAAGGAGTATATGAAAAACCTCTCGGAGTCGCTGCACAGGGCGCTGAACCCCGTCAGCCACGCCGAATACGGCCTGTGTACCGAGATGGACACGGAGACCGGCGAGTTCGACTATGTAATCGGGCTTGAGGTGCCGGAGGGCGCGCCCATCCCCGACGGTCTGCACGTGGCCCGCGTCCCCGCCTCCAACTACGCCGTCTTCACCACGCCGCCCGCCGAAGTAGAGTCCTTCGTGACCACGATCCAAAACACATGGTCGTACATCTACCACGAATGGTTCCCTTCGTCCGGCTATGAGTACGCGCCCGGCGGTGCCGACTATGAACTCTACGACGAGCGCTGCCTGAAGGAGACCGGAAAGCAGATGGACATCGCGATCCCGGTGGTCAAGCGCTGACACACCACTGAAAAACCCAAGGGTTTTTCAGCGCAAAGGAAGAGGTCTGGTGCGTCTGAAATTCTCTGGAATTTCCGGGCGACGCACAGACTTATGGCGCTTTTCTTCCGCCAGTGCGCACACTGGCGGAAGAAATACATTCCCGGCGCACGGGTCGACGGGAACGATGAGAAGCAGCCTCGGGGTTTGCGGTCTGAGGCGCGGAGAGAGCACTTGCACTCTCCGCGCCTTAAGTATAAACCTTTGTGCGAAGGGGAACGGCTCACAACAGGACGCCGTACCTTCTGATGTACCATTTCTTGACCACAGTCACCAGCGCCATGTAGGCGGCGGCGATCCCGATCAGGTACAGGAAGAATGTCCCCGGCAGGGGGGCGAGGCCGATCTTCTCGCCCAGAACCGTATACGGCAGCACCGAGACCACGAAGATCCCGCCGAAGCTGATGAGGGTCAGCGGCGCGGATGCGCGGCTCTTCACGAAGGGCGTCAGCGGAGTCCTGAGCATGTGGATGACCATCGTCTGCGTCCACATGCTCATCACAAACCAGCCGGACTGGAACAGCGCGACGTAGAGCACCTTCGTGCCCGGATCGGTCAGTTGATGGAAAAGCCGGCCGCCGGTGGCCGCAGGGCACACGACAAAGTAGAGCAAGAGATAGGTCGCAATGTCGAAAACCGAGCTGGTGGGCCCCAGCGAAAACATGAAGCTGGAGATTGACAGCGCCTCCCACTTCTTGGGGCTCTTGAAAAACGCGGGGTCGACGTTGTCCCAGGGGAGCGCGGTGCAGCTGAGGTCGTACACCAGGTTCAGAAGGATCAGGTGCAGCGCCGCCATCGGCAGAAAAGGCAGAAACGCGCTCGCACACAGCACAGACAGCATGTTGCCGAAGTTGGAGCTGGCGGTCATCTTGATGTACTTGATCATGTTGGCGTAGGTCTTGCGCCCTTCCAGGATGCCGGACTCCAGCACCATCAGATCCTTTTCGAGCAGGATGACGTCGGCCGACTCCTTGGCGATGTCCACGGCCGTATCGACGGAGATTCCGACGTCGGAATCCTTCATCGCGGCGGCGTCGTTAATGCCGTCGCCCATGTAGCCCACGGCGTGCCCCTTCTCCCGGAGCGCGCGCACCACTCGCGCCTTTTGCGCCGGAGAGAGCTTGGCGAACACCGTCGTGTTTTCGGCGAGTTCCCCCAGCTCCGCGTCCGTCAGAAAATCGATGCTCGGCCCCAGCACGAGGTTCCCCGCGTCCAGCCCAACCTGCTGGCAGATGCTTCGGGTGACGGCGTCGTTGTCGCCGGTGAGTACCTTGACCGCCACCCCGTACTCGGTCAGCGCGCGGATGGCGGCGGCGGCGGTCTCCTTGGGCGGGTCGAGGAAGGCCAGATAGCCCATCAGCACCATGTCCCGCTCGTCGTCCACTGAAAATGCGCCGACGGGGGCGTGCTCTGTCTTATAGGCCACCGCGATCACCCGCATGCCCCGGGCGTTGAGCGCGTCGACGTTTTCTCCGATCACGCCGCTCATGGCGTCGTCCAGCGGCCTGGTTTCGCCGTCGTACTCCACATAGGCGGAGACCTTCAGCATCTCCTCCACCGCGCCCTTGGTGATCATCCGGGTGCTGCCGTCCTCGCGCTCCACCACCACGCTCATGCGGCGGCGGTCGAAATCGAAGGGGATCTCGTCCACCTTTCGGTAGGCGGTTTCCAGCTCTCCCAGTTCGGGATGCGCCGCCTGCTCCTCGTGGGCGCGGTCTACGATCGCCACATCCAGAAGGTTTTTCAGCCCCGTCTGGTAGAAGCTGTTGAGAAATGCGTAGCGAAGCACCCGCACGTCCTCGTTGCCATGGATGTCCAGGTGGTATTCAAGCACCACCTTGTCCTTGGTCAGTGTGCCGGTCTTGTCGGTACAGAGGATGTCCATCGCGCCCAGGTTCTGGATGGCGTTCAGGTTCTTGATGATGACCTTTTCCCGGGACATCGCCACCGCGCCCTTTGCAAGGCAGGTGGTGACGATCATCGGCAGCATTTGCGGCGTCAGCCCCACGGCGATGGACACCGCAAACAGAAGCGCCTCCAGCCAGCCGCCCTTGGTCAGGCCGTTCACGACGAACACCACAGGCGCCATGACCATCATAAAGCGGATGAGCAGCCAGCTGACCGAGTCCAGTCCCTTGTCAAAGGCCGTCTTCGGCGGCTTGCCGGAAAGGTCCTTGGCCAATTGTCCGAGCAGCGTATCCTTCCCCGTCGCCACCACCACCCCGACGGCGCTTCCGCTGATGACGTTGCCGCCCAGGAACGCAAGGTTCGGGCAGTCGCTCAGCGCGCCGTCATACATGACGGGCCGGGCGCTCTTTTCCACCGGCTCGCTCTCGCCGGTCAGCGCCGACTGGCTGATGAACAGGTCCTTTGAAAAGCAGATCCGAAGGTCCGCCGGGATCAGGTCCCCGGCCGCCAGATGGATGATGTCCCCCACCACAACCTCAGCCA